>QIGV01000011.1 GCA_003230085.1 Gammaproteobacteria bacterium | reverse complement strand
GAACTTTTAATCTATGGCATGCTTGCCTCCCTGCTGGCGGCTGGCATCTGGTTGCTGGTGGCGACCTATTTTGGTTGGCCGGTTTCAACGACCCATTCCATCGTTGGGGCTGTCGTGGGATTTGCCGCTGTTGGTATTGGTATGGAGGCTGTTCATTGGGGCAAGGTGGGCACCATCGCAATGAGCTGGGTGGTGTCACCGCTTTTGGCCGGCTCTATTGCCTATGGCTTGTTTATGAGTGTCCAGAAGTTGATCATGGATACTGAAAATCCTTTTAACAGTGCCAAGCGCTATGTCCCGGTTTATATCTTTCTGGCAGGATTTATCATTACCCTCGTTACGGTATTTAAAGGGCTCAAGCATGTGGGGCTGGAGTTGAGTACATTCGAGTCTTATCTTCTTGCAGTGGTCATCGGCCTGGCCATCGCGATGGCCAGCAAGGTGTATATCAATCGCATCGAGATAGATCCTGCAGCAGACCGGGATTTCCATTTTACCAACGTGGAGAAAGTATTTTCGGTTTTAATGATGGTGACCGCCTGCGCAATGGCCTTTGCTCATGGTTCCAATGATGTCGCCAACGCTGTTGGACCCATTGCCGCTGTCGTCAGCATTGTTGAAAATGATGGTGCTGTTGCTCAAAAGTCATTGTTACCTATCTGGATCCTGATACTTGGCGGCATCGGTATCGTGATTGGTTTAGTTACCTATGGGCACAAAGTGATTGCCACTATTGGGACGCGCATCACTGAATTGACGCCCAGCCGTGGTTTTGCGGCGACGCTGGCCGCTGCCACCACTGTGGTGCTTGCTTCTGGCACAGGTATTCCCATTTCAACGACACATACTCTGGTAGGTGCAGTGCTAGGGGTGGGTTTGGCGCGGGGAATGGCAGCGTTGAACATGCGTGTGATACGGACAATTTTTATGTCCTGGATAATTACTCTGCCCGCAGGAGGATTACTAGCCATTATCTTTTTTTACATACTTAAGAGCCTGTTCTACGGTTGAGACATTTTAAAATCGTAATTTTCCATAAAGGATAGAGAAGGTCAGAGAAAATATGAAAATCAGTGGTAAGGAAGGACGATGAGTATTGATGAAAAAATGTTGCCTCGGCTAGAGCGTTATGAAATTAAATATGTTATCCCCTCTAGTCTAGTGGAGCCGATCTCAGACTATATTTCTGTTTATTGTGAGTTGGATAAGCATTCTGAGACAGCGGATAATAATTATTATTTAGTGAATAGTCTGTATTTTGATTCACCTGGTTTTGTGCTTTTGAAAAATCGTTTATGGGGAAAAGATAACCGCTTTAATATGCGTGTCCGCGCATATGGGCGGGAGGCTGATTTCCCCTACTTTATGGAGATTAAGCAAAAAAAAGGTAATGTGATTATTAAATATAGAGCGGTGCTGGAACAAGAGGAATGGCCTGCAGCATTGATAGCCCCGGCTTATTGTATTCCTGATAGGGAACATACAACACAGTGGAAAAACAAGGCTCTTTTTCTTCGATTGGCTGCCAGCTATGCCCTGGAACCAAAAGTGCTTACCCAATATCGTCGTCGTGCCTTTGCTTCCGTGGTGGACGACTACGCCAGAGTGACGATGGACATCGATATGCGCAGTTATTACCAGGAGGAATACAATCTGGTGCCTGATTCCCGGCGGATGGTTCCTTATGATGATGAGACAATCTACGATTGGGGGGGCGACTCGGGCAACAACGTAGTCCTTGAAATAAAGTGTTATCCCAATCAAGTGCCTACTTGGGTTTTGGCACTCATTCAGAATTTTCAGTTGAATCGGCGTAGTTTTTCAAAGTATGTGAATAGCCTGCTTGTTTCTCATTCCCGCGCGTCCTGCCCGGATATCAATGAGCGTTATTCTCCATATTAATGTTAACCCGTCCTGTGGTGGTCAGCCTGAAAAGACAGGAAGACGGCACGATTATTTTTGAATAAAAAAAATTTAGACAAGATGCTTAAGACTGTATTTTAATCGAATGCTGATTTCCGATGACATCGGTCTGTTTTTGTATTTTGTGACAAAGGATGCCTTAGGGAAGCCTGCATTTATTAAGGAGCATATTAAATGTTTAGCTGCTGCACATTACGGATGATCGTTAACTCAGCCGCATTAATTTCCCTTTTATCTTTATTGGCTTGTGGCGGCGGCAGTTCGTCAGAAGGATCACAATCGGAAAGCTTTGAGCTCAGTGTGGCTGTCACTGGCCCAGGACGTGTCACCTCATCTCCTTCTGGTATAGATTGTGGCAGTAATTGTACGCAAGTCTACCCACAGAACACTCCGGTTGCTTTAGCAGCTATTCCTGATCAAGGTTTTGTGCTGGATCATTGGCGGGGAGCATGTAGTGGCAATATCAGTTGTAATGTTAATATGATCAGCAACCAAACTGCTATTGCAGTTTTTGCTGCACCAGTCCAAGCGGCAATTCTAATAGAGAACTACTCACCTCAAAATGATGCTTTTCAGCTCGGAGATATTCCAGACAATGCCTCGGGGATCACTTGGCATGAAAATATTCAACAATACCTGGTGGTTAGAAATGGTAGTGGTCGTATTTATCGCTATAGTGAAACCTTCCAGTTTCTGGGTACTATTGATGTCGGTGGGGTCGACGATGATACTGAAGGCCTTGCCTACGTGGTAGACAATTTTGTGATGGTGGTTTCTGAAGATAATAGGGCTTCAAAGCTAGAAATAGATGAATTTAGTACTAAAATTAACGGTGATATTCCCAACTCTCAAAGGTACCGGTTGCTACCTGTGGTTGTTATAAACAAAGCACTGGAAGGTATTGCCGTTCGACCAGGGACGGCTGGGGGACTAAATCGTGTCTACGCTGTTCAAGAAGGAACAGTGACAAACAGTCTTGCAGATATGCGGGTTGTCTATTTTGACATGCCTGATCCAGACCCTATGGTGCTTCTATCCTTTGATGACAATCTGGAGGTGGTTGAGCCGTTTAATGCCGAACAAGCATTCGCTGGAATTGTAACCGATCTTGCAGGAGTGATGTATGACCAGAGGACAGGCCATTTGATTATTGTGAGTGAAGAAAGCAGTAAAGCGATTCAGGTCAATCCAGAAACCGGCGCGGTCATTTCTCAGCTGAATCTTATCGGAGCGCCTCAATTTGAAGGTGTAACCCTGGGACCAAATAACGAGTTGGTTTTTATTAGCGAAGATAACTGGATCAGGATTTATACCTTGAATTAGTGGCTGCTCAGATCATCAGACCGCTATCCTGGATTATCTCGCCTAATAACTGATGTTAATCGGGAGGTGGTGACTGTTGATTCACGGCTGAAGGTTTACTGATGGCTGTGACAAACTTCCCCATGCTTTCACCAACTTTTATGCCGAGTGCGGTCCCAACGCCTGGTCCAAGGATCGTTGTGCCGACCATGCCACCGAGCAATGCGGTACTCGTTGGTCTCAATCGGGGTTCATTGCTTGTGCCACTGACTTTCAGAGGGATGCTGATCAAGGTGGCGGTCTTGCGTAACCCCACGTTGATCTCGCCATGGAGATTTTTAGTGTTATCAATATTGAGATTTCCAGTGGCCTGGATGACTGATGAAGTAATTTTGATATCATCGAGCTGTATGGTGCCGTTCTTGATTTGGGCTTCCCCGCGTAATTCACTGAATCCGGTCTGTCCTTGAGTGTCGCTGCTCTCAGTGAGCGACATACTGGCCTTTTCCAGATCTGCCTTGAATAGAATACCGTTGGTAATGCGAAAATGGCTTTGAATATCCGGCTTTTCAAGCATGTTAGTCAACGTAGTTCCACTCAGTTTGATCGTTGTGCGTCCGTAAAAATTACCACTAATTGTTTTTTCATCCGCAATATTCCCAAGCAATTCTTCAGTGTTAATCGATTGTGCATCCAGGTTAGCATTGAAAGTCCAGCCTGAATGCCAGCTGGTTTTGGATGTGCCACGGATCAGGCCGCCGTATGCAAAAATTTCACTCTCATGGGTTTCAAGCGTATCTTGAGAAAGCCGTCCGGCACTGTTAATTTTCTCAAACTCGAATAGTTTGCGGTAAACACCAGGATTATTAGCTGGAGTCATGGGATTGCTTTCGCGCGTTTTTGATTTAGTTGTAGATGTGTAGATAGCACCTTGGGATAGTTGTATTTTACCTTCGACTATCGGTGTTGCTAACATCTCTGAGAAGGTGTCACCTGAGAGCTTTACGGTGGCCTGGCCGGATAAATTACCACTGATAATTTTTTGCCTGTAAATTTTGGCGAGCAGTTTTTCTATATTGATTGATTGTGTCTCCAGATCTGCATTAAGGCTCCAACCTGAACGCCATGCAGTTCGGGAAGTACCACTGATCAGGCCACCGTATGCAATAATTTCACTCTCATGGGTTTCAAGTGTGTCTTGCGAAAGCCGCCCGGCACTACGAATTTCTTCAAACTCAAATATTTTGTGAACTGTGCCAGGATTATTGGCCGGAGTTGTGTAGATAGCGCCTTGAGATAGCTGTAGCCGGCCTTCGATTAACGGGCTTGCGAACATCCCTGTAAAGGTGTTTCCAGAGAGTTTTACTGTCGCCTGACCGGACAAGTCACCGCTGATAAATTTTTGAGCATAAAAACCCGCCAGTAATTTTTCGGTATCGATCGTGTTGGACTCCAGGTTGGCTGCGAAAGTCCAGCGAGGCCGCCAGATTATTTTAGTGTCGCCACTGACAGTGCCGTTATAGGCGGATAGCTGTGACCCTTTGGTTTCAAGATAATGGCGGCGTAGCTTTCCATAAGCGCTGAACTGATCAAATACAAAAAATTGACGTTGTTCCTTTTTATTCAGGACGACACCATCAGCAATGCTGAAATTTCCTGTCACCAGCGGATCTTTCAGTAATTGATCGGCACGATTGGCGGCCAGCAGGATGTTTAAGTCACCGCTGAAGCTGCCCTGAAAGCCGCCTCCCTTGAATAAGGAAATAATCGGTGCCATTTGCACTGCGGCTGTTTTAAGTTTGGCCGTAACGCGCCAGCTTTGTCCCCAGCTGATATCAGCGCTGCCCTTAAGACTTCCGTTATACAGCTGGCCTTCGATTTGGGAGAATTGCAATCTGTTTCCAGCCAGTATTCCATTGGCCTGGAATTGATCGAAGTATAGTGCGGGTGAGAGTGGCAGGGTCCAATTGACAGCATTAATGATTACCCGATAGCCGCTGGCCTCGCTGGACATTATCATATCTAGTGCCTTGTCCATGCGGCCCACCCGCATCTCACTGACACTATAGTCGGGGGTCAGTGATACATTGAACCTGTACGGGCCAAGCATCTGGCCGTCATCCAGTCGGATGGTCACCCGTTTGGCTGAAATCCGATCCAGAATGGTAAAGGGTCTGTCTTCTGTATTGTGACGGGTGATCTTGCTGATCGTTGATTTAATAAAGCGCTGGTTCGTGGCGAGGCCTTCCAGTTTGATGTGACGTATTGACAGGGTCCGCTCGAATAGCAACAGCGGGAGATCAGGCGTAAGGTGCATGGTTTTTACAAAAATTTCTCCGCTGCCAGTGTCTTTGCTCCAGATACTGATACCATCTGCTTTTAGCTCAACAGTGGGCAGCATCTGCAATTTGAGGGAGCCAATCATGACTTGCTGGTGCATGAGGCGAGATAATCTTTCCTCAAGTTCAGGCTTGTAGGTATCCATGGGGACCAGAAACGGGGCTGCGACCAGTATCAGGATCAGGAGCAGGGTGCTGGTTAGCATCCATCGGAAGAAAGTTTTCACAATTCGGTGCTTATGGGATTAGTTTCAGGCAGCTTAAATATTCCTGGTAGCTAGCATCGCTATCCATATATCTATCGGCCGTCAAGGGCCGATAGAACAGTGCTCAGGAATATTTTGTGATGGTGATCACAATGGATCAGGGTTGTCAGCGATCAGGTCGCCAGTCAACTGTCGATGAGGCGATATTCGACTGGTAGTACCATATCCAGGTCATCTCCACTGAGGTTGCTGTCGAGCATGGGGAGTGTCGTCACCTGGTCCAGGGATTTTGCAGCAGCCTTGTCGAGAATACGGTGACCGGAGCTGCGATTTATCCAAATCCGGCTTAATTGCCCATTGGCCTTGATGTGGACGCCCAACTCTACGACACCCTGCCATCCCCGGCGTTGCGCCAGTAACGGGTAGCGGAAGTAGGGCGCGAAAGCCTGGCTTAATGAACTCAGGATATCGCTACGCACTGCGCTAGTCTCTGTTAAGAATGGCGTGCCTTGTATGTTTTGGTCGTACGATTCAACGTCGCTTGTTGCCGAAGCCAATAATGCTAAATCGTTAACCTTTGGTTTGATGGGGCTAAGTTTACCTGTTCCATGGTTAATCGCGGGGGCATTTTCTGATGCTGGCTGGTGAGGTTTTGTGATGCTGACAGTATGGCTGCTATCTCGTTGAGCTAAGTCAGGTGACTGGTGCTTTTTGAGTGGATCAGGGAATGATTTATCAGCTTGCTGAGACATACGATGGCGAATTATTTTATCGCTACGAAAGAGTTTGACACTAGCCACAGTTTGCTGGCCTGTCTGGTAGGCTGTCACGCTGAAGGCTGGGTCTGCCTGGGGTATACCACTGTGAAGTGGTTCAAGCGATATGCTCATAGGGCTATTCTTACCGGCGTAGTGTGATGCTGTTTCTGTTGTCGGCCAGGCCAAAAGCAACACCGCATGCAGCAGAACTGACAGAACTGAGAAATATATCATGTTCGCGCACCACCAAAAATATCTACCATATCAGTCTCAATATCGATATGCGATGTTAAAGTAGTACGATCGCTCGGGTGTGTTGAATGTGCTGGCCAGTTCATAGTTTTCATCCAGCAGGTTTTCTACTTTGAGCTGCGCCAGCCAGTTTCCATAGGGCTTGAATTGGAAAGCGGCATTGACGAGCTGATAGGCGTCCAGATCTTCTGCAAAATCCTTCCGCTCGCCGGTGGCCAGAAAATCCAACAGGACAGAATAGAGTTTTCGTTCGTATGATAGAGAAGCCGTCAGGGTGTTTTTCGCGCGGCGCAGGAGTTGTTCATTGGTTTCATCGTTTTCCGGATTCTGCGCAATGGCTGTCAGGCGCAGATGCCAGAAATTTATGTTGAAGTTGTAATTGCCTTCAATGCCGTAAATTCTTGCCTCACCGATATTTTCCACTATAAAAGTGGCATTATTAAATTCGATCAAATCATCTATGCGATTATCAAAGACGTTGACTGACAGGGAATGATAGCGATTGAAGGTGTGTTTTACGCCGAGCTCCAGGTTGAGCGAGGTTTCTTCGTCAAGATCCGGGTTACCGCCAAAGCCAAAACGATCAGTACTGTCGGGCGCACGAAAACCGGTGCCGGCTGATGCAGTCAAGCGGGTTGCAGTGGACAAGCGATACCCATAAGCGAAGTTCCAGGAAAGATTGGTGTCAAAACCATCATTATCGGTGACCCGCGCTGCGACCAGAATATGATGGGCGCCCAGGGTAATATCATCCTGGAGGTAGGCCGCTTTGACCGAGGTGTCTTCATTAAATCCACTGCCGAAAATGCTGGCTTTGGTATTTTCCCGGGAATACCAGAGACCAGCCGTCAGTAACTGCTGCTCTGTGAGTTGTATATCATTTTGCCAGTCCAGCGCATCGCGCCGGGTGTGGGTAAAATCGTTGCCCTGGTTCTGGTCAATTTCGTCTGTGATATGACTGAGCTTGAGCGTACTACCCCAGATACTGAATGGAGCGGCCTTCAGGGTAATCGCGCCGGCGCTGTTCTCAAAATCCTGGTCTAGCGGGGCCAGGAAAAAATCAAGATACTCAGTATTGCCACTGGCATTCCAGTAGCTGGCCTCGATATCAATGGGGCCGGCCTGCATGCCGATGTAGCTGTTTATCGTCGTGTTGTCATAGCCGCGATTGACCGATGATGTGCTGCGAGTAGGAAAACCGTCAGTATCGAAGAAATTTGTGCTAATACCGGATCTGAACCCGGTGTCTTTATCTTTGGTATCCAGTGAGAACTGATAATTTTTGGTGTTGTATGTGCCAGTGGTATAGCCGGCCCGAGCATGTGTGCCACTCGCATCGGAACGGGTAATGATGTTGATGACACCACCAATGGCTTCTGAGCCATAGAGTGCAGAGCGTGGGCCCTTGACGATTTCAATACGCTCTATGATTGAGGGACTGATATTCTGTAGTGCAGCGCCGCCAATGGTGCCGGGATTGATCTTGACGCCGTCGAGCATTACCAGGGTATGGTTGCTATCAGTGCCGCGGATAAATAGCGAAGTAGTCTGGCCGGGGCCACCATTACGGGCAATATCCAGACCGGCATAGGTGCGTAGCAGGTCCGCAATATCGGTGGCCTGGGCGCTCTCGATTTCTTGTTTGGTGATGATGATGACCGGCGCCATGGTTTCATCGGCAAGCTGTGCCGTTCGTGTCGCGGTTACGATCACCGGATCTGCGGTTTCTGTTTCGGCAATAACGGCCTGGGATAATAAAAGAGCCGCAAGGGCAGGGATAAATAAAGATCGTGATGTCATTTCTTCTCCTCAGGACGCACGCCCGCGCCAGAATCTTGATGAGGTTGCAGAGGGAGAAAGACAGAATCTATCTATCACGTTCGCCCGCCGCGACCTGGTTAATGTGAGTTTCCAGGCCGGTCTCCGGGCTTACGAGTGGATCTGATGATCCGGAAAGGCGCCTTCCCATACCCTGTGGGGCACAGTGGCAGTTTGCCGATCCTTATACTCGATTACCGTTGCGGGGGCAGCGTTGGAATAGACTGAGATGGTTTTTCAGTCGCACCGACTTCCCGTTTAACCCCGAAGACCTTCATCTTCGGGACACCTGAAGCGGGTAAGATACAAGATTCCAGGGGGAAGATACAAGGGGGATAGAAAAAAGAAAGTATTCAGAGATGGGCAGGTAAGAATATATGTCGTGTCCGGCGGCGTCGCGAGACCAGTACCAGCAGGCCAGCCAGTAGCATGAAAACGCTGGTACTGCCGCTGCTGGAGCCGTTGTCATGACCGTTATGATCACCGTGATCGTCACGGTCGGGGCCTGCGGCAAAACTGATTGAATTGACTGTGGTGGTAACGCTGTCGGTATTATTTGCGGTGTTGCTGTCACTCATCCGTGCGCCGACGACGACTGTGTTCTGAAGCTGACTGGCGCCATTGGGTGTAATGGTATAGGTGACGTTTGCGCTACCGCCATTAGCGGGGATCATACCCAGTTCACAGTTAATTTTGTTACCCGGGACCGGGACGCTACAGCTGCCCTGTGAAGGGGTGGCTGTCACTGACGCAGTATCTGCGATGGCCTCATAGTTGAGCCGCACGCCTTCGGCATTGAGTGTGCCGAGGTTGCTGACGACTGCCAGATAGTTGATGATTTCCCCCTGGGTGACGATATTCGGGTTGCCCGTGAGGGTAACCGACAGGTCGCCGGCGCTGTCATTGACGATAGCGACATAACTGTCGGTGCCATTGACGGTATTGTCGGGGAGGAGGTTTCCATGAGTGCTCTGGTCGGCAGCTGAGGTTGCTGGCATGTCTGCGGATATCGTATAACCTGTAATGTAGGCGTTACTAGCCGTGTCGACGGCCATGGCAGTGCCATAGTCATTGTGCTGTCCGCCGAAGGTGCTGGAGTAGCGCAGTGTTGAGGCGTCGCCGCTTAACTTGGCTAGCCAGGCATCCGAGTCATAGACAATGACCGTATTGTCCTGGCGCTGCGGGGGCGGCATTTGAAAAGGCGTCAGGACTGGGAAATCTCTGGAGAATGTGCTGCCAAACAGATAAATGTCACCACTGTTGTCGATGGCCAGATCAACGACGGTATCGCCGGATCCGCCGCCAATATAGGTGAAAAAATCCAGCGCTGTACCCGCAGCATTCAGCCGGGTGACATAGCCATCATAACTGCCGGCAATCGTATTCTGGTAGGCCGCTGAAGATAGCGGTGGCGGGAAGCTGGCCGAGCGTGTCTCGCCTGCCACATAGGCATTACCCGCAGCATCCACCGTGATGGCATTGCCGTAATCATAGCGTTCTCCGCCCAGGTAGGTGGAATACACCATGTTGACGCCCGTATTGTCGAGCTTGGTGACAAAGGCGTCGAAGGTGGAAATAGTGTCGAAGATGCCGTCGTTATTGTCGTCTACCAGACCATCACAGCTGCCGGTAGCGCCGCACAACTGATCCAGGGCACCCACGGTGGTAGGATAGTCAGCGGAGGCCGTGTAACCAGTGAGATAGGCATTGCCAGTGCTATCGACGGTAATATCGAGGCCTATGTCTGTGCCGATGCCACCCAGATAAGTGGCGTACACT
>QIGV01000081.1 GCA_003230085.1 Gammaproteobacteria bacterium | reverse complement strand
GAGCGTGCTGAAAGCGAAGCCAAAGAAGCCGCTGAACTCGCAACGCTACGGGCTGAGCAGGCCACGCGGCAGGCTGAACAGGACAAGCAGGATGCCATTGACCGGGAGCGGGAGCGTGTACAGGATGAAAAGGATCGCGAAGATGCAGCCGCAAAGGCGCGTGAAGCCGACCGGGCGCATAAGGCGAAAATTAATAATGCTGCAGTGAAGGCGTTGAGAAACATTGGACTGTCTGCTTCCGATGCAAAGGATGCTGTAAGAGCTATCGCCAAGGGTCAAGTGCCGAACGTGCGTGTGATCTACTAATGTACAAGCGTAAATATAAACCCGGGAAACGGTTATCTGTGGATGAAGCAATCAGTCTAATTTTGGGTGAACAATTCGTATATTACAGGCATAAAATATGTCATTTTGGATGGGCTTGTTCTTGGTCACTGTCTACCATAAAAAGGGCTGCAAACAAGGGTTATTTAAGGGAGGCTCTAAAAAATGATAATCCATGACGTTAGCCAGGGATCGGATGCCTGGCTGAAACTCCGTTGTAAAATTCCCACAGCGTCTAAGTTCTCCAAGATAATCACAAGCACAGGCGCACCCTCAAAGTCGATGGTGGCATACGCCTATTCCAAGGTGTGCGAGTCATTTGCTGGCCAACAGGTTGATCCATTCGCTGGAAATGACTGGACGGATGCGGGTACAGAGGATGAAGAAGCGGCACGGGATCATTATTCATTCACAACCGGCTACGAAGTCACGCAGGTAGGGTTCATAACTGACGGGGAGCTGGTGGACGGTAAGCCAGTCGGAGTAACGTGTGGATGCTCGCCTGACGCCCTTGTGAATGATGATGGCATGCTGGAATTAAAGAGAAAGAAGGGGGATTTGCTTGTTGAGTCTAATGTATACTATAACGCACACAAGAAGCTATTGCCAAGGTTCGTTCAGCAGACGCAAGGGCAAATGTGGATATGTGGAAGAAAGTGGTGTGACACTGTGATCTACAATCCATTATTGCCGCCATTGATAATCAGGACAACACCTGATCCAAAGATCATTGCAGCCTTGAAGGTTCAGATCGCAGCGTGCAACAAATTGCGGGATGAGACGCTGTTGGATTTGAAGTGGTAACTAGTTGTCCGTGCAGGTCTCCCCTCCTCCTGTACCTGCACGGCGGGGCCAGCCGTCTCCGATAGCGAAAGCAACGGCTACTAATTCAGTCCTTGACGAAGCACTTTGAGTGCATGGGCATAATTCAGGCATATTTGCAACTGGTGGATTTAATCCTACCAATGTGGATAAGGGGGGAGTTTTGACTAAAAAAAAGGAGTATAAACCGTCATGATACCATTGATTGAGGACTGCCCTTTTTGCAGAAGCAGGTGTATATACGTCGACTGGCGGAGGGACGGGTCAAGAGTAAGGTGTGATTCGTGCGGATGCTCAGGGCCAATGTTTCTTACCGATGATTTGGGTAAAGATAAGCAGGATGATGGAGCAATAAAAGCATGGAACAATTACAGGAGAATAATAGATGTCAGCAAAGAATAATTGTAGTTTCGTCGGAAATATAGGCCGCGATTGCGCCGCACGTCACACACAATCAGGCACAGCAGTTGCATCGTTCCCTATAGCGATTGAATCGGGATATGGAGACAAAAAAGCTACATCATGGGTACGCTGTACGATTTTCGGAAAAAGAGCAGAAAGCGGATTGGTGCAATACCTCGTCAAAGGCCAGCAGGTAGCCGTCATGGGTGAGATCAAGCTGAATCAATATCAGGATAAGGACGGCAACGATAAGTCGTCACTGGATATGAATGTATCCGACATTGCGCTGATTGGTGAAAAGAAGGGCGAAGTCAAGCACCGGTCTCCTGAGCCAAAGGAATACGCGAAGCCGGTGGATAAGACAGATCCATTTGCAACGCCGGAAGGTAGTGATACGAACGAAGATATACCTTTTAACTAAGTCCGTTTTAGTTTATACTCCCACGGACATATAAAAATATGGGAGAATGCCATGAAAATATGCAGAGAATGCAAAACAGAAAAAAGTATTGGTTCATTTTATAGGCATCCAGCCATGAGAGACGGACACCTGAATAAATGTATTGATTGCATCAAAGACCGCGTAAGATGTTATAGGCTGAAAAACATTGAAAGGATAAGGAAATATGACAGAGGTAGAGGAAACAGGCAGTCGGTTGGGTATTTGAAGGAATATAGACATAAATACCCATTAAAATATAAGGCGGTTCTAATGGTAAATAATGCTATCCGAGACAATAAATTATTTAAAGAGCCATGTGAAGTCTGTGGATCGAAAAAACGAATACATGCGCATCACGATGATTATTCAAAGCCGTTGAATGTGAGATGGCTTTGCGCTTCTCATCATAGACAATGGCATACAGAGAGAAGTCGCTAGCACCGGATGGATGCACTTGTTATACGTTTTAATATGAGGTGTTAATTATGTTTGAAAAATACAACAGACTTCCAAAAACCGTTGAAGCTGTGCAGTTTACGGAAAAGAATAAGAATAGAATTTTTAATTCTTTGACTGGGCAATGTGCTTACGGTTTTGAGGATACCAATCCGATCATAAAAGTGACTACAGTTCACGGGGAAATTGCCATTGTCAGGCTCGGTGATTGGATCATAAAAGAGAATAAACTTGGTTTTTACTATCCGATAAAGGATGACATTTTTAGAGATGGATACGTATAACAGTGTGCTATACAGAAACTATTTGTTGATACGGTTTAACAAGGCTCTCCATTGTGGTTCCCGGCTAAGAAGTATTTTCCAATCACTAACCAGATTTCGATAATTTTGTTGTGTCAGGCCAATGAACAGATTTGAATTTATGTCAATTGCAGGAATTGAACAGTTTTCAGGAAGTTTACCCAGAGAATATAACACTCCACGTTCCCCCAGTTTCAAACATTTCGATGAATTCTTCACAACTACTTTATTTGAGAGGCGTGGAAAATCCCATTTGAACTGTGAGAGCGGGATCATTGGAGGTGCATTCCATGTTAATTTCGCTGACTTTAATGCCGTTGTATCGGATACGATCTTGAAAGGTATGGATGAGCATCCTGTTAGCAGTGTCATAGCGATGAGTACAGGCAGCTTCATTGCGCCATATACCCAGCTATCTCTTTCGCCGTAGATCTGTTAATTATTCTCAACACCCTTTCTGCCTGTGCAGAGTTACGCAACTTCAGTAGCCTGTGATGTGCCATCTTAGCTTCTGATTCCTGTAACTTCATAGCCGTTTCATTATTTTTTTTAGCGAGATAAGCGTTGTCTGTAACATAGGTGTCTACCCTATTTTTTTGATCTGAAATGAAAGACTTTAGCTGGGTTGCCTGGACTTGTAGGACTTTGACTTGGGCAATTAAAGTATTGTTATCGGCTAAAGCACCTTTGTACTCTGCACGATAGTAAAATATACCGGCGGTGAGGCTGGAAATTACTACCAGAGTTCCAAGGACAATACCAAGTTTAATTTCACTGAACATCATTTTACCTCCGGTGTTTATTCCATGCGTGGAATCCAAAAAACTTCACGGAATAATATAGTAACTCATATTTCCAACGCTTTACTTTCAATTCTTTGCAGGCTTCTCGGAGGGTAAGGTCCGCAAAATCCTTATTGATTCCGTGCATAGGTACCCTGTACAGATAGTCATGGATAACAGTTGCCTTGCCGTAGTGATCCAGTGGCGGAAGTAACCACCACAAAAAACGGGGGACACTGGCAAAGTTGGTAAAGAAGTCAACAGGGACATCTATCACATACCCTGAGGCACACGTATATGAGAACGGTAAGTAAATCTCCCGCTCTTGTGGATGGTTAGTGTGTATCTGGACCACCAAGGTCGTTGTGAATGGCATCAAACATCCCTACATGCAGGATCATTTGCGTTAGTGCCCTGGCTGTGAGCACGCCACGTATACACCGCTCCCGCTGGGGTTAAGATTGCCCCTACTGCGGCTGCTACATCAGCACCGTGAGTTAAATCCGTTGTAAGGTATTTTCCAACAACCGCAATGCTCACGATCCATGCCATTCCGAACACACACTTTGACAGGCTAAAAGTCCCGTTTGGGTTTCTCAGCATGTTACTTAATTACACCTCGTAATTTTGACAAGTCCCGACGCAAACCATTTTCGACTACAGCGTTCCATTTACGCCCTACCAGCCAGCCAACGACGAAACAAACAACACCCACGATACCTAAAACTACAATTTCAGTCATATAAGTTCTCCTTTACCAATTATTTTATCCTACCACTTTGCCTTCGCTATACGCTGTTCCTCATCATATACATCCCTGACTTTTCCTTCAAAATATTGACAGTGCGCATATTCCACGAGATCACCCTCCCAGTCTCCTGCCCAGTAAAGACCGACCTCCCTAACACATTTACCAAATAGCTGCCATAGTTCCATGTTTCTGGGATGTTTTGTATCCCAGATTAGTTTTCCGTTTACGATTGGTACGCTGTCTGCCGCGTACCCATAATTATGCCATGATTGCCCTCCAGCCGCGTTAGTTACACGTGGCCCATTCTTTTGAGGACCAATTCTCAGAAGAGCTTCGCCGAATCTATAGCCTAAAGTTATTTCAAGATTTGACGCTTTTGTAAGGATGAAGTTGGTTGATCTGGATTGTCTGTAAATCTTATTCTGCTCATTTACAGTCCTGACTCCGCAATATGTCAAGATTTTCAACCCATTGCTCTCACACTCAAGATGTAAATTATGTATTTTAACCAAAAATTCAGGCTGCACTCCTGATAACTTATATGGCATTTGTATCACCTTTTTACGTTAGATTCAATTTCCCTTTCGACACTTTTATATTTCGATGATAGAATCTCAATACGCGTAAGCATGGATCTATTATTTTCTTGCAGCTTATCGATCGCCGACTTTACGTCAAGAGCGCTAACTATTTGAACTTTTATTACGGCAATATCCTCTCGCATGGTTATGACTGCGGATCCAATTCCTAACATAATTGCGACGGTAATAGCTGAAAAGATGGAAGTACCGTGCCTCTCCCATGTGAAAAGTCTTTCTTCATCTTGCCTATTCATGTCTTTCTTCTCCACGGCTGGAATGAGAAGGCAAGGCTATTCTGGAACCGGTGCCCGGGTATGAGCTTACTCTTTGTCCTGTCATCATCCCATAATTTGACGCCAATTTTTATCTCACTGTAATGCTTTCCCCATACATGTTTCCAATGGATGAGGAAATACACATGCTTGCCTATCTTGGCCGTGGTGAGTATGCCCTGATAGTGTACCCATTCAACAATTCCATCGGGGCCGAGTCGCCGTAACAGGTTACTGGCTGGATTTCTGATTAACCAAAAATAACGTGGCCAACGGCGATTATACCAAGTATTTGGCATAGTTACACGGCTACTCTCTTTCTGGAAGTCATAGCCTAGCCCGTCCAATTTATTGCCCCACACTGAATCAAGCCACCGTAACCGCTTAGCAGTGAACGGCGTAACGGCCAATAGAAACATGGGCATGATTAGCCAGAGGAACAGGATTATGGATAGGGTGATTATCATTTCTTCCGCTGCGCCCGTAGAGCGATTGCCTGCTTATTAAGCTTCGCAAGATATACAGTATCACCCTCTGCCAGTGGCCTGATACGCTTATCATCTATTGCAGCGAGTTGGGCATCAATGGGAGCGTTAAACTCCTTGTTCTGAATTGCAATCCAAGCATCCCTCATTTCTTTGGCTGATGGCGTTCTGTCTCTCCAGCGCATCTCCCGGAGTATAGACCCGTCACCATCAGTCTCTGCCGCCAACCCCAAATAAATTGCTATCTCAATATAATTCATGGACTCACCTCCATCGCGGTCATTGTGCATTCTGCTGTTCCACCCATACGAGTATTCAACGATACGGATGCTACGTTACCACCAATCCTTGCATTGAGCGTAATATCTGTTGTACTCGCTACTATAAAGGAATGATGAATGTGCATTGTTCTTTCGGAACCAGTTGTGCCGCTCATGGAAACAGCAGAGCTAATAGCATTAACTCCGGAGTCCTTGAATAAGGCAAGTATAGATGCCCTTACGTTAACTGGAGAGACATCACCAACATTAACGTCCACAACAATTCTATTCCCGACAACGGGCGATGGTATAATGAGAGTCAATATCTGCTGCCCTTCTGTGTTTTGTGGGATGGTATTATCATATGGTGTAATCGCAAGGGATGTGACGGTTGTAGTGAATGGTGTTGCTTCAACTAGCTGTACTAGCGCACCACCACTACTACCATTCATCTTCATAACCCTGAACAGCGTAGCACTGTCCTGCCATACCATTACCACGTCATTAGCGGCTAGGTTAAGGCTATAACCACCTGCTATCTCAACCTGCCCAACTGTGTGAGTGATAGACCAAACTCCAGTAGCCCGGAGATACCATGGGCCGAATGCTGTAGTGGGTACGCCGGTAGGCACTGCGAAGTCAGTCGTTGTGGTTGTACCGGTTACATCTGATAAAGTAGCATCGGCTGGTAGTGTGAGTGTTGTAGCAGAGGCTATATTTGCACCCTTATTTACGGGGGCTCCAGCATCAGTCCTGCGCCAGTCTCCTTTCCATACTCCTGCCATCAACCAGCGTTCGTATACGGCATCAGGAGTAACGTTTAAGGAGGAAGCCCTTAAATGCCTATACTGATTTGAAGGACTACCACTATCTCCGCTGTGCCTCAGGATTTCCAAATACCAAAACTTAGCAGGTAGGCCATTCTGTGCCACGGTTATATTAACATTATACAGTCCTGATGTTATTGCACCATCCCATATTGAAAGGTCAGCATCGGCAACAAGAGAAATTGCTTTACCATTAACTGCACGTAGGCCATGAGTGGGAGTAACACCATCGGCCATGAGTGATTCGACACCACTGGAGGCATTCTTCTGGGTTAATGGGATAGCCAGAGCATCAGCGGCATCCATTTGCTGCTTCGTGGTAAGGCCAAGGGGGTCGGTGGCATTGGCGGTGGAGAGGGGCTTGGTGAGGGTTTTAACGCCTGTGATAGCTTCTACGCCTGTAAGATGAACTGCGTTATTGTTGTTCGTTGTGATCGCATTTGCGTTCGTTGTGATTTGCCCCTGAAATGAAGTAATCTGCTCATACCGCACAGAATCTCCGTTGGCTGATCCGGCAGCAAGCCCTGTGATCTTAAAGCCACCCAAAGGAATGTTAGCCGTAGCAGCTACCGATCCGTCTGAAGAAAGTATCTTTGCTGTTGTGAGTGTTACTGATTCAAGGGCTGTGCCTAATGCGTTTACCCGAACAATCCTAAGACCAAAACCTGTAAGCGCCGGAAGTTTATCGAACCCGACATTGATAAGTGTCAGCTCTGCGCGTGCGGATGCACTATCTCCATTGGCGTTAAACGCCGGGTATCCGGATGAAACATAATAATCATTTATTGCCACTGTTTACCTTCCCCCTATGGGATGTGTCACAATCACTGCGATACCCATATGTTTGTTTATTTACCAGTAAAAAGCAAGTGTCTCACTTTAATAACCTTAGATACTGCTTTCTTCCCGCCAGACTCAAAGAGCGTGAACGCAGAATTTTACCCCGGATAAATTTACGGTGATCGTTCTTTTCATCCGTTGACATTTCATCCCATACCCTCATTGAATCAGGGACAGAGAATGATCTCATCTTCCGTTCAAAGTTCTTTATCTTACCCTCTGGTGAATGGTCTTTTATAGCCATTATCTTACTCAGTTGGTATCTGGTCATTCGTATATTTTTAGCCCTTGCTTCGGCTGATATGCCTGCGGCAGTCGTTATTCTTCCGTTCTCGAAGTCATCCATAATCTCACCAAGGTCTTTATATCGTCTCTTCTGTTCCTCACTCTTCCCGCCGATAGCCATGTGGTCATAATTGATATTAGCTATAAGTTTTTCAGCGGATGATTTATGAGTGAAGTCAGAAATACCCACGCTCTGCATCACGAACTTGGCAATTTGCTGATCTCTGGTACGCCCACGATGGGACTTGTAAAAACCTTGCAATGGGATGGGTGTCCACGACTTCGCTATATTCTCCATTGCTTCCAAGCGCGTCTCTTTCGTTCCGTACTGGTTTTTACCCGTTCCAAGCTCAAGCGTTGCATGGCCAAATACCGGGTTCATCCGGTAGAACCAGAATCCTCTCGGGTCTTCAATCAGGTGAGCCATATCTCCGACTACAGACCTTGGCGTATGCTCCTGTCCGTTGTAAAAGAATGAGAATGGTCCGTTAAATACCCTTACCCTGTTCCATATTTTTTCAGCAGTAGTCGCCCCGGCAGGGAGTCTCTTTATATCATCTCCCCATATCGCGTTCAATGTCTGGGCTATGAGCCACATTCCTAAAGCACCAACGGCCAGAGCCACACGCTCCTCATGGCCCCCGGCTTTAGCTGCCTGCAAAAAGAACCTGAATCGCGCTTCAAGAAAGTCAGGCGCAAGTAAACCAATGCTTGCCAAATCCTGCCTTGTTTTGTTTCGACCCATATAGGCGTAATTCAGTTCTCCAAACCCGGCGTTAGAGGCGTATGCCGCACGTTCATAAATCTGATCCATGGTCATCTTGCCTGAATCCAAATCCTTCTTATATGCCTTTATCAACCCTTTCACGGCATGCTCTGCTACAGCCGCTTTCAAGCGAGGGATGTAGTCCTGGAATAACCATTCCTGATAAGTCTTTAGCATCTTTCCAAGGCCAGGTATCTGGTGTAACAGACCCCCTGATCCAACACCTTCGGTGAATAGAGGATTTCGACCGTGCAGCATCAGACCATGATAGACAAGTTCTTTCAATATTGGGCGTTTGTTAAAATCTATAGCTGGAACGTTAAACGGATTAACCATATGGAACATCGCATGTTCTGTCAGATGGAATTGATGGAACACTCCGACAAGAATCGTTCCCTTCACGTATCCGCTAACTTTTAGCGCAGCAGCGCCCGGTCTTGTCCCTCCTATAATTGGAATGTGTTCAGGAACCTCAAAAGTCCGGAAGGCTGACTTCCCAACTAATGCGTTTACTCTTCCGTATGCTTCCTTGTGGATCATCATATCTCCCATGAGCATAATCGGCTTACCATTCACGTCTTTTCCAACCCACTTCCAACGGCGCAACGATGGGCTGTCAATCGACTTGTATGCAGAATAATCATCAAGATTAACTGCATTCGGGTCTATCAGGTATGGGGCATCGTTTGGTTCTTTTCCTGTGGGCCTCGCTCCGCCTCCCACAACTGCCAGAGGACTTCCGTCTTTAGCCTTGGCCTTCATGAGTGATTTCAATGCTTTTCTTGCGGCAATAGCCTGCATCATTGATCTCTGGGCAGAAACATGCTGAACCCCAATACGCATGTCCGTCGGTTTGTAGCCAGCCTTGATACCGTCAAAGTAAGATTGAAACACTTTATGCTTTGCCTCATTAGGGCGATCATTCAATATCCCGCTGCTTATGATGGCGCGCACATTTTTATCAGTGTCCTGACCCTTCTCCCATTGTCCCCTTACATAATTTTCAACAAACGAGTCAATAATCCCGGCCTTGTGCGCAGCATTCCAAACGTAGTCCTGTTCTCCCTTTATTTCAGTTGCCAATGCACGTTCTTTCAGAGTTAAGTTCTGTGCGTCGATAAAGCCCTGTTTATATTCCTTGCCAACTTCGTCAGCACGCTGTTTCAGTAGTTTAATGTCGCCGCCAGCCTGAATAAAGTGCGTGATCGCGATCTGGCTTGACTTGGTGAAGCGAAGGTTTACGTCCTTGATCCATTTTTCAAGATCGTGATCGACGATCTGCATCTGGCCCGTGTACTCTCCAATGATTTTTTTAATCGGGGTAAACTCAGGAACCTCAGTTATGACGTTTTTCAGCTTGACCAATTCATCTTTTATCTTTGCCAGAGCGCCGGTCTTGGGTTCAGGGGCTTCGGGTAACTTTGCGGAATCAATACGACTGAGTATTTCGCTTTTAGTCCCCCTACTGAACTTCACTGTATCAACGGAATCTATGTTATGATTCTTGGCAACTGCGTCCAGAACGCTCATGAGATACCCGCGCAAGTCATTTACATCATGGATATATTCAGATGAACCGAAGCCTTCTTTTGAAAGTTTCGCTTTAGTGTCCCTAAGCCAATTCAAAACTATTCTCATGAGCATCTTGAATTTGCCCGGATTATCAGCAGCCATAGACTTTAAGAATACCGGGTCTGCAAGAGCGTCTCCCATGGCATCAGCAAGCAGCTCTTCATGCGCTCCTTTGAGGGTTTCATTTATACCGTTTTCGGCAAGTCTTTTCT
>QIGV01000132.1 GCA_003230085.1 Gammaproteobacteria bacterium | reverse complement strand
ACAAAGGAATGGTGAGAGACATGGCTCGATGTAAGAATTGCCTGATGCCAGATGTGGTCCCGGAAATTACACTTTTGTCCGATGGTGTTTGCAATCTTTGTCTACAGGAGGTTGAAACACGAGATGTTGAATCCGAGGGGGCAGCACGTAATGAGCGCGAAGCAGATCTGGAACAGGCGCTTAAGGATTGCCGGGGTCTGGCGGAGTATGATTGCCTGGTCCCTCTGAGCGGTGGAAAAGACAGCTGTTATCTCCTCTATCGGCTCAAACACGATTATGGTCTTAAGGTGCTGGCCTTTACGGTCGACATAAACATTCCTCCCATTGCCTGGGACAATATAAAGCGCACACTCGCCAAGCTTAACATAGACCATATTTCCTACAGTCCACCCCATGCTTTCTACGAAAAATTGTTCAGCTACCTGCTGCAGAACCAGGAAGAACGAGGAGCTGTTTACACGGTATCCTATGTTTACGCCCCGCTTTTTGAGGGTGAGGCCATAAAATTCGCTTTTGAGAAGGATATTCCTCTGGTACTCGCAGGCTATTCACCGGGACAGCCCGAGCCTGAACGTATGCTCTACGAGTTCTCCCGGAAGCTTATTTGTGAAACCGACTGGACTCCCCCGGAACTTCGGTTTAGTGGCAAATTCTCTAAAGAAGAACTGGGTCGCTTTTTCAATCCAACTCAGTACCCAGAAGGTACACTGTTTCCTCGCTACCTGGCCCCCTACCATGCCTGGGATTATGATCAGGACGAGGTTATGCGTAAAGTGGTTGAACTGGGACTGGTGGCCAGCAGCAAGCATGCCAGCCCCATACACAGCAACTATCCTATCAACTGGCTGCTGATGTATTCTGATCTGAAAACCTTTGGTTACAATCCCTATGCACCTGAGTTTGCGGCGCTTATTCGTCAGGGTAAGGCCAACCGAAACTACTGGCGTGTGATGAGCCCCCTGGTGGATTTCATGATTCTAAAACGCCTGGGGCCGGGAAAAGAAGTAACCCGTAGCTTGCAATGGCTCAATTTAAAGGCTGAAGATCTGCGAATCACAAAACCCTACGGGGCCTACGACCCAGTTCTTCCTTAATCCCGGATAAGTCCTGCCAGCAGCATCAAATGAAAACAGATGACACTTGAGCAATTTGTATTAAGTTTTAAGGGTAGACTGGAACAAGGCATCTGGACAGTACCTGCCATGTTACAGGCACGTGCCGGGATGAGTCGTGATGCCACTGCTCTGTGGATGAATGAAACTCCTGAAGGAACATGGAGACCGGTTTGTTGGGGGGAGTACCGCGACAGTGCCGCACGTATCGCGGTTGGCTTGAAACATCTCAAACTTACTCCTGGGGAGCGAGTGGGTATTCTGGCTCCAAGCTCCCGGCACTGGGATCTGATACAAATGGGAGTGCTGGCGGCCCGGGGTGTGGTGGTCGGCATGGATCTGCACGACCTTGATGAAAATCTCAATACCGTCGCGCAACGCTGCAATCTTGTCGGTTTAGTCGTTAAGGATATGTCATGCCTCGCTCGATTTGGGAGCAATGTTCGAAATAGACTGCGCTTCATAGTGCATCTCGATACAGATGAAGACAGTGATCAGGGAATTGCATATGAGGATTTAATCCGACTCGTTGATGCCTACCCGCTGCAGCCCTGGCATTCTGCTCAGCCTGACGACCCGGCGACAATTATCTTTACGTCGGGGACTACAGGTGCTCCAAAAGGCATTCAGTACACCCATCGGCAACTTTGTCTCGCGGTTGCCTCGATACTTGAGGTATTCCCGGACATTGATGAAGGCACCCACGTTGCCTGCTGGTTGCCACTTTCGAACATGTTTCAACGGGTAGTTAACCTGGCAGCCATCGGTTGTGGTGCCCAAACCTATTACGTGGAGGACCCTCGCACGATTATGATGCATATAGGCAGTATCGAGCCGCATTTCTTTATCGGGGTACCCTACTTCTATGAAAAGCTGCTTAACGGGATGATCGAAAAAATCAACCAGGGGTCCGTCTGGCAACGAGCCATCGTTGCGTGGGCTTTGCGAGTTGGAGATAGCCACGCGAAACGGTTAAGGAGCGGGAAACCTTCGAATGTCCTGCAGCGACTTTACCACAGGCAGGCAGACCGCATGGTGCTGCACCGCCTGCGCAGTGTCATGGGTGCGAACCTGCGTTACATGGTGAGTGGCTCGGCCCCTATGCCACTATGGTTGCTTGAACGCTTTCATGCCATGGGGCTGCTGATCCTCGAAGCCTACGGCATGAGTGAAAACGTCATTCCTGTGGCCGTAAATCGACTGGATGCTTATCGTTTTGGCAGCGTCGGCCGCGCCATGAGCGGGTGCGAAGTGCGTCTCGCTGAAGATAATGAACTATTGATCCGTGGCCCCGGTGTGATCAATAGTTATTTTGGCGAAGAGCAAGCTGGATTGCTTGATAGCAATGGATACCTGGCTAGTGGTGACTATGCTACGATTGATAACGATGGCTTCATCACCTTGACTGGACGCAAATCAGAAATTATCAAGACTGCGACCGGACGGCGTATTGCGCCCGCAGGTATCGAAAGTTTTCTGTTAAAGGTCCCCGCTGTCGAATTTGCCGCCGTAATTGGTGCGGGCCGCCCATTCCTCGTGGCTGTAGTGGCCGTCTCAATAGAAGCAATGGACCTTATAGTTGGGGAGAATACTGAGCAATCTGACTTGATGGCATATTGTGAACAGGTTTACCCGGATTTTGTGCGGCACCTGGCTCCACTGCCGGATTACAGGCGCCCGGCAGGTCTGATTGTGACGGCGCAGCCCTTTACACTCGCAGGCGGGGAGTTGACTAGCAACATGAAACTGCGCCGTCGAAATGTAGCTAAACGATACGCTAACGAGCTGGACGTACTTTATCGGCGGCTTGGGCGGGACAGGGGAACAATCGTGCTGGAAAAAGCGGACACCAATAAAGGAGACGTAGTGTTGTGCAGCCTCTGAAAACCTATTTTGTTACCGGTGCCACGGGGGCCGTCGGAAGTGCTCTGGTGCCCCTTCTGCTCGAAGACCCTATGGTGCAGGTAAAATTGCTTATACGCGCGCCGTCGCCCGCGGAGTTGTCAGCCCGGTTAGAGGCATTGTTTCACTACTGGGGGATAGATAGAGAAGATGAGGCGTTTCGTGAACGGGTATTCGGACTGCGCGGCGATGTAACAGTCACGCACTTTGGTTTGACTGAAACCGAGTACGGGGATCTGGCCGACTCATGTACCCATATTGTGCATGCCGCCGGCAATGTACGCATGAACCTGTCCATTGAAGCCGCCCGGCATTCGGCGGTTGATTCCGCCAAACATATCGTTACACTTGCGCGCGCCTGCCTGGCACGCAATGTCCTGGAAAAGGTAGAGTTCGTGAGTACAGTGGGTGTCGGTGGCCGCCTGCAGTATGTGCCGGAGGAGTGGCTCACAGAACCACGGCTCTTTCACAATACTTATGAGCAGGCCAAGGCCGAGGCCGAAAGTTATCTGCAGGAACAGATTCAGCAACATGGACTCCCCGTGACCGTCCACCGCCCGAGCATGGTCGTTGGTGACTCTCACAGCGGCAAGATCATCCACTACCAGATTTTTTACTACCTGTGTGAATTCCTGTCTGGCAGACAGACCCTCGGCCTGATGCCAAATTTACGTAATATCCAGCTGGATACTATCCCGGTCGACTATGTGGCAAATGCGATCCGCAGGTCGAGTAGCCGGACGGAATGTATCGGCAGGATATTTCATCTCTGCTCAGGACCGGATCTGGCGATGGAGCTCGACTGGCTGGTAAAGGCGCTGAGGGAGATCTTCATTGCTCATGGAGACAAAGTGCCGCATCTGTATCGTGTACCATTGTGGATGTTTCAGGGCGCGTTGCCGCTACTCAGGCGCCAGGCAGGGGAGAAAACCCGCAAGACCCTGAACAACCTCTCGCTGTTTCTCGATTACGTGAGTGATCGCCAGCAGTTTGCCAACGAGCGAACAACGTCTCTTCTTTCTCCGGATGGTATAGCCGTGCCTGACCCGGACAGTTATCTGGCAAACCTCCTAACGGCTTATTTTGCTAATGCCAGTACATAGGCGTAGTTTGTTTCACATTCTCGATTAATAAACCGGCAAGTGCTATGCTGCTTTAAGCCTGTTGCCTACCCGAATGTCAGGGCCATTCTTCAGGGCCATACCATTTCGTTCCTCACTGATCAGGAGGCCATGATCGTGTCTGAACATACAGTAAATCTACCTGACGAAATGGTCGGTGAACTTCATGCCGTACTTGGCCACGAGCATGTATGCACGAGTCCAGCTGAGCTGGACCGTTATTCCCGCTGCACCATTCCCTGGCAGAGTTACTGTGCCGGTGTCATTTTTCCGGCAAGTGCAGACGAAGTCTCGCAGGTGGTTAAAATCGCAACACGCCACAAGATTCCTCTCTGGATGTTCAGCTCAGGAAGGAACTGGGGGTATGGAACCACGCTGGCCACCGAGAGTGGTGGGCTGGTCATGATTCTCCAGCGCATGAATCGTATTCTGGAAGTTAACGAGGAACTGGCTTACGCTGTTATTGAGCCCGGCGTGACGTATGAGCAGCTGAATGCACACCTGAAGCAGGAAAAGTACGGATTATGGGCAGATTGCATTGACGGCACATCACAGGGCAGCGTTATAGGAAATGCTCTGGACAGAGGGGTGGGAGAAACCCCGTATGGCGATCATTTCGGTAACCTTTGCGGGATGGAGGTTGTATTGCCGGACGGAGAGATAATCCATACCGGTGGCGCCCTGAGTGGCTCGAAAACATGGCATGTCCATAAATGGGGTGTCGGGCCATACCTGGAAGGCCTGTTCAGTCAGTCAAACCTGGGAATTGTTACCCGATCCGGGATTTGGCTCATGCCACGGCCTGAAGCCTACAACTCCTATGTTTTTGAACTCAGGGAAGAGAAGCATCTCTCACAGGTTCTGGATGCTTTTCGTCGCCTGGCGTTGCAGGGTGTAGTAACGACCAAGTTGCATATGATCAATGACTTCGTCTCGTTGAGCATTCTTACACAGCGCATCCATGAGGATGTATCTCATGATGAACGCCTTTCCGCGTCCGAACTGGCGGGATTGCGGAAAAAATATGGCGTGTCGGCCTGGAGTTGCGGGGGTGGGATTTATGGAACCCGGGAACAGGTGCGTTTGCAGCGCCGTTTGCTGCGCAAGGCGCTGAGTTCATACGGCAGGCTGATTTTCCTTTCAGACAGAGGGCTGGTTTTCATAAAACGATTAATCTCATGGTCATGGAAACATGCTGCGTTAAAGAGCGTCGTTGAGAAGTTGTCCGGCACCTCCCTGCTGGTACTGGACTCTGCGCCACATCTTCACAATATTCTACAAGGCATCCCAACAGATTATTTCGTCAAGCACGCATACTTTAGAAACCGACGCTCTCGCCCAGATCAGGATATTGATCCGGCACGTGATCGTTGCGGTTTGATATGGTTCGCACCCATCCTGCCCTATACAACACAGGAGATACTGCCCTACCTGGATGCTTCCAGGCAAAATTTTGAAAACTATGGTTTTGATTTCTATGTCGCAATGCTTTTGTTGAATCCGCGCGCAGTAATCTGCCTGATGGGCATCATTTACGACAAAGACGATGTCGACGAAGCGGCGAAAGCAGAACAGCTTTATGATGAGTTGCTGTCTGACATGAGAGTAAAACAATATCAACAATATCGCGCTGGTTTGCCCGCATGGGAAAGAATCTTTGAAGCTGCCCCAGAGATTTTGAGCCTGAACAATAAGATCAAATCTGCTCTGGATCCTGACAATATCCTGGCGCCCGGTCGTTACGGGATTGATGGTCAATCATAGGCAGAATGCCCTGGGGGGTAAAATGCGATATAGATATATCTATCTGCTATCTGGGATTTCATGGCGCAGAGACTTCAGTCGATAACTGTAAAACAACCTCAGAATTGATCCACAATGTCAGAAATTTTTACACTTCTATAGGCCAGCAGTTTTCAGTATGTTGTAACATATTGATATTGTTAATTATTAATTGTTGGCACGTGGATTGCATTATATCTAACAAGTTGGTTAATTGTAGCCATCGCAAACTAGAATATGAATTTTTAAAGGAGAAAATAATCATGTTAACACTCAATAAAGTCGCCTCGACTGTTCTGATGCTAGCAGCGATGTTTGCATTTAGCACAGGCATTGCACATGCGGCGCTAATCGACCAGTATTTAAATAACGGAGAAAATATCCTAGAAGACGATAGTAACGAGTACGTATTTCGTGCTGACGGCGAAGGAGCGTTTAATCTCATAACAACCGGTTCTATCCAGAATGGTGACATTCTGGCACAGGTTCTCGATTTTCCGATAATCAATGGCACCAATATCGATTCGCATGGGAACGAGCTAACGGGTCTCGCGCTTAATGTCATCACCAATATCAACAACATAGGTGACAGACACACACTTGATGGCGGCGGGATTCCAATTCACTATCAAGGGGCTGACTTCGACATGACAGCAGCGACAGCCAGTGACTGGACAGCACTGACGGGCATCGATACCGCTGCATTGGGTGTCGCTTTATCATTTGACGCAACTAACCTGATTACCCTGGCGTTTGAAGACAACGCCAACAACTTAGACTTAAGTACACAGGCCTATCAAGCAGCTATTCTCGGTTCTATTCCAGCACCATTTAATGGTACTGCAACGGATGGAACCTTGCTTGCTGCTCTGGGATTGGAAACTGGCGATGCTATCGGCGCATTAGATGTCCCGCTGGACGTGGCAACCTTTGATCCGTCATCTAATCTTAGTGCAGTCCCGGGTGTTACGATCTTCGGTTCGTTCGGCTACGGCTTGACATTCCTGTATGAATCCCTCTCAGGCAATGTTCTCAGTGGTATGAGTGGTAGCGGTACCAACCTGACTACCGACAGGATACAGATTGCCGCAGTCATCGACGACACCCAGGCAACGTTTACATATGCCGTACCAGAACCTGCTACTCTGGCTCTTCTCGGCCTCGGCTTGCTGGGTCTGGGTGCCAGCCGCCGCATAGGAAAGCGTAAAGCTTAATGTAAGTTTTTTTAAAAGCTAATATAGAAGTTCAAGAAGCCCTCGCCTCAACAGCGAGGGCTTTTTTTGTCCATATGCCCGTAGACAGCATGATTGAATTAGCACGTGGTCGCTATCAGTGATGGAGTTCGAGGCAGTATGATACTGGTGGCCTTTTGCCCTGAGGTTGACCGGGTAAAATATCCCGCCAGTAAATCCCTTTCCTGGCAGCAAGGGAAGGTTTTATTGCAGCCGAATATTGAATGAGGCATTATTACATACGGTTGCCACACCGTTTTCAGGGAAATAGGGCTTCGGATTCGTTTCTTCAATTTAACTAAAGGTATTCGCGGTTTACTCCGTAGAGCAGGGCATTAAATATGAACAAGATTTTTGGCGGTATTCTGGTCGGTTTTCTTATCTGGCTGCCTGTAACCGGCCAGAGCGATTCAACAGAAGCAGAGTACTTAGAGAGAGCACAAAGCTACCTTGAGCGGGGCGAGTTGAAGGCGGCGAGCATCGAACTCAGGAATGCCCTGAGACAAAACCAGGGAAACGGCGAGGCCCGCCGATTGTTGGGTAAGGTATACCTTGAAGCCGGCAATGCCTTGAGTGCGGTGAAGGAACTGCGGCGTGCCAGCGAACTCGGTGTTGCCGATGGAGAGGTACTGCCGCTATTAGCCCGGGCACTTCTAAGGGTGGGTAAAATTGAAGAACTTCAGGTGTTATCTCTTGAAAACCTGACGACCGAAGAGCAGAAAGCCGTGGTACTGGCTGCGCAGGGATCTGGGGAGCTGCTACAGCAGGGCGAAGTGGCAGCGGCAGAAGGGAAGATTAATCAGGCAGTATCATTGGCCCCGCAGTCAGCTTATGCAGGCGTGGCAAAGGTGCTGCTGTTGATGGCAAGCCGGGAAGATGAGCTGGCTCGCAAGGAGCTAGACCGCGTATTTGAACTAGATGCTGAATATGCACCGGCCTGGGCCCTGCTGGGCGACCTGGAAAATCGCAACAAGAATCTGGCGAAGGCAGAGGTGGCTTATTCTAAAGCCATGGAAAACCGCGCTAATAACCTACCTGATATACTGAAACGAGCTCAGGTACGCATCATTCTGAAAAAGTATGAGGCGGCCCAAAAGGACATTGATGCCCTGAAAAAGCGAATCCCGCAAAATGCAACCGTCAATTATGCTCAGGGTCTAATTTATTTTCAGGGCAACCGTTTGCGGGAGGCCAAGGACGACTTCAACCTCGCATTATCGGCCAATGATCGCCTCCTGCAGGCGATGTTTTACCTGAGCCTGACTAATCTGCGCCTGGGCAACTGGGATCAGGCCGAGTATTATGCCAACCAGTTTCATGCGGCAGCTCCCGGATCAATTCCAGGTCGAAAGCTCCTGGCAACCATAGAATTTGAGAACCAGCAGTATGCAAAGGTGGTGGAACTTATTCGGCCAGTTGTGGCCGCCCGAGAAGATGATGTGGATGCCATCAATCTGCTAGCCTACGCGTTGCTGAAACAAAATAAGGTGAGTGACGCAGATGATGCTAGTAATCTGTTGATTAAAGCGGCCAGCCAGCAGCCGGATTCCGCTGATGCTCAATTGCGGCTGGGTGCCAGCCTGTTGGCGGCTGGTAAACAGGCTAAGGCGATTGAACATATCAAAAAAGCTCTCGAGATGGATCCCCAACTCCAGAAGGCGCATGTCCTGCTGGTGCAGAGCTACCTGAGGCAGAAGGATTTTGGCAAAGCACTGGCAGCGGCGGATGTCTACCGGGATCACTACCCGAACAGTACGCTGCCGTATAACATGATTGGTCGTATACAGCTGGCTTCCGGGAATGAAACTTCTGCCATAAAGGCCTTTACCCGTGCACGTGAGATTGCGCCGGGCAATCCAACGGCCAGTCACGGTCTGGCGGCAATGGCATTGAAGAAAAAGGCCTACCAGGAAGCCCGCAACTACTACCAGGACGTACTGAAGTACTATAAGGACCACCTTCCTACCTTACTAAAACTTGCTGCTCTCGATGAACTGGAAAAGAAAGAACAGGCAATGGTTGAGCGTCTGCAACAGGCTGCAGTGGCACACCCGAAGGCAATCGAGCCAAAGGCTATGCTGGCTCTTTACTATCTGTCCCAGGGTAAACCAGGGAAGGTGCCGGCGCTGATGTTTGAATTGAGCGAGAAGCAAAAAAACCACCCGGTTGTGCTCGAGGTGATGGCGAGGACCCGGCTGGTGCAGAAGCAGTACCCTGAAGCGGAGCGCATACTAAAACAGTTGATTGTTAAACAACCTGATTCCGCTCAGGCACATTTCCTGTTGGCGCAGACATACGCCTGGTTGGGAAGACCCAAACTGGTCAGAGAGGAACTGGAGAGGACCATTGAATTGGCACCGGGGTACTTTGCAGCCCGCCTTACTCTGGTCCGGCTACTATTGTATGAAGGGGAGAAAGAAAAGGCTGCTGAGCAGATGGTGAAGCTGAACCAGCTTGCTCCAGAACATCCCGATGTAGTGCGTCTGAATGTAGCGCTGGCAAGGATGCAGGGTGACCAGGAGACAGCAGCCGGACTGCTGGAGGATGTATTTGAAAAGTCGCCTAGTACCGCCAGCATGCTCTCTGTTGCCCGTCAGAAATGGGCCATGGGCAGCCAGGCGGCGGCACTGGAATTGCAAGAAGAATGGATGGTGGGGCATCCAGATGACCTCGTTGCATCAATGGCGTTGGCTAGTGCCTACCTGCAGCAAGATCAGGCTGAACAAGCAATTAATCAGTATCAGCTGGTGCTGGAGAAAGAGGATCAGAATGTGATTGCGCTCAACAATCTTGCCTGGCAACTGCGCGATGAGCAACCTGCGAAGGCGTTGGAGTATGCGGAACGCGCAGCTGAGCTTGCACCGAAATCTACGCTGGTAATGGATACGTTTGCGGTAGTCCTGATGAAAAATGGTGATATAGAGCGTGCAAAGCGATACATAGAGAGGGTGTTGCTAAAAAAACCGAAAACCCCTGCTTTCCTGTACCACAGTGCTCTGATAGATGTGGCTGCAGGGGATAAGGCCTCAGCGATCGAGACGTTGATAGCCTTGCTGGGTGACGGTGGCGATTTTTTTGAAAAGGCTGAGGCGCAACAACTGTTGGCCGAACTGCAGGCGGGTGGTTGATTTCAGGAGCAGCCCCGGCCTCATGTGTTGTGTATGTGAATGAGATTGCTGCGTCGCTGATGTGACTCGCAATGACAGTCTACGATTGGAGTTGAAAAGACACCTCAGAACGGGATAGTCGGGCCTTGCCATGCTTCCTCGTTAC
>QIGV01000176.1 GCA_003230085.1 Gammaproteobacteria bacterium | reverse complement strand
TTTTTTCAGCCAGTCCAGCTCCATCTTCAGCTTGCCGATCTCCCCGTAGAGCCGCTCCGGCCTCCGATGCTCCACTACCGGCTGCGGACCGCGCTTGCCCTCGAACAAGCGCTTGGCTTGCTCCTGGATCGCTTCCTTCCACTGCCCAACCTGTACCGGGTGAACCCCGTACGCCTGCCCAATCTCGTTGATCGTCTTTACCCCCTTCAGCACTTCCAGTCCCACCTTCGCCTTGAACTCCAGACCGTAAACCTTGCGTCTCCTTCCTTCACTCATCTCGTTTACCTTCATACGGGATAATAGCTTAAATGACTGTCCAGAATCCGGGGTCCACTTTAGGTTAAACTGAGGAACAAAATCGCTGTCAACGGTGGGGTAAAGTAGGTATTACTGCTTTGCGTTGACAGGGACAATTTTTAGACCTTGACAGCCAATTGCTGAGTAGTTACCATAATATCGTGCTGTTTGCCACATCATTAAGAGGTTGTAACATGAACAATAAAACCAGCGAACTTGTACGCAGGGCAATTGATCAGGTTGATCGTGATCGTCTTATCAAGCTTGTTATGGACTTGGTCGATATACCAAGCCCGACAGGTCAGGAAGTAGATATAGCACGTGCCGTGCGCGATCAACTACAAGCGGCTGGCTTTGATGCTATTTTGCAGCCAATTGGTGATAACCGGTACAACGCATTAGGAAGACTGCAAGGGCAGGGGGGGGGCAAATCAGTCATGTTTAACGGCCACCTGGATACCTCGTTTGGACCGGAACTAGCCAATCGTGGTATCGGTTATCAATGCAAGGCAACCTTGCTTGATGATGAATGGATCTATGGGATGGGTTCGTTCAACATGAAAAGCGCAATGGGAACCTATATCGTGGCCACGGAGGCCATCCGTAAGGCTGGAATTAAACTTGGTGGAGATATTGTAATCGTCGGTGTCGCTGGTGAGATTGAGAAGGCTCCTGTTAATGAATATGAAGGGAGTCAATTCCAGGGTTATGGTGTAGGTACCAAATACGCGATTACACATGGTGCTATTGCAGATTTTTGCATTGTGGGAGAGCCGACAAATATGAAGGTGGTTCCACGCCATTGTGGAACTACTTGGATCAAAATTACAGTACCTGGGCGCCTTATTCATACTGCATGGTCAGATATGGAAAGCAATGCGATTAATAAAGCCCGCGAGGTCCTTTCCGCAATCCATCATTGGATCCCGGAATATAGTAAACGTCACTCTGTAGATGGATTTCAACCACCCGTCAATGTGTCTGCCATTGAAGGTGGTTGGTCTTGGCGGGGAGCTAGAACGCCCGATGATTGCCGGATCTATCTGGATGTACGTACCCTGCCAGACAGTCTTCCCATTGCGGCCTATAATGAAGTGAGGGAGCTACTCTCAAACTTAATCAAGGCGCATCCTGAGCTAGCGGGGACCAAGACGGAAGTCTATGTTTCTGCTCCAGGGACATCGATCCCGGATGACCACGAACTTGTACGGACTATTGTCAGCGCTCATACAGAGCAACTTGGTAAGCCGCCTGAGGTGGGTATTGAGGCATGGTTCGGCGATACGGCACACATGAACCGGTACGGGATCCCCGCAGTCAACTATGGATCAGCAGGACGGATCCAATCTGGTGGTGATGGCTTCTCCGTGCGCCAGGGTGAGGCGGTACACATCGGTGATATGCTAAGCATCATCAAGGTCTATATACAAGTCCTTATCACATTGTGCGGGACATGCGACTGAGGAGTTTAGCCGTATGCTCCATTACCAGGCCATTATTGAGAGTGTAAAACAGGGCCATCGGATCTCCACAGAGGATGCATTGGCGCTGTCAAGTTGCAGCGATATAAAGTCCCTGACTAGAGTAGCTGCATTTTTGCGAGACATACGTCATCCCCGTATCGTCAGCTATTCACCCAAGGTTTTCATCCCGCTGACCAGACTTTGCCGTGATGTCTGTCATTACTGCTCTTTCGCGCAGGTGCCCCATAGAGGCCAGCGCGTATATCTGACAGCTGAAGAAGTGCTTGAAATATCCCAGGCGGGAGTTAAGGCAGGCTGCCATGAAGTGCTATTTACACTGGGGGATAAACCTGAACTACGTTATGAGTGCGCCCGGAAGGAACTAGAAGCCCTAGGACATAGCTCGACAATCTCTTATCTTGCTGAAATGGCAAAGCTAGTACTGGAGGAAACTGGCTTGTTGCAGCACATAAATGCTGGCGTAATGGGGGGGGATGATTTGCTTATGTTGCGGGAGGTCTCAGTATCGCAGGGTTTGATGCTGGAAACCAGCTCGGAGCACCTCACAAAAAAGGGAGGCGTACATTACGGATCCCCTGATAAAAAACCTGCCGCTCGCCTGCGTATGATTGCAGCAGCTGGTCGTGCGAAAGTACCGTTTACTACCGGCATCCTGATAGGAATTGGCGAGACACGCCGGGAGAGGGTTGAATCGCTTTTGGCCTTGCGTAATCTTCACGAGGTTGGCCAACATATTCAGGAAATCATCATCCAGAATTTCCGGCGTAAGCCCAATACGATCATGTCCAATGCATCTGAACCAACATTGGATGACCTCCTCTGGACCATAGCAGTTGCACGAATCGTCTTCGGCCCAGACATGAATATTCAGGCCCCACCTAACCTGATGCCAGATGGGTTGCGGCAGATGTTCTCTGCGGGCATTAATGATTGGGGTGGGATTTCACCTGTTACGCTGGACCATGTAAACCCCGAGGCGCCCTGGCCCAAAGTCGCAAGGCTGAGCGTAGTTGCTGAGTCTGCAGGTAGGGTGCTTGCCAGTAGGCTACCCCTGTATCCTCAATATGTCCACAATCTGGCTCAATGGGTAGATCCAGCCCTGCGGTGCAAGGTGCTCCATGAAGTTGATTCACAAGGGTACGCACGTACAGATGATTGGCACCCGGGTGAGGCCGGAATGATACCCCCCCTACGACTCGCAACACCTGCTATTGTGCCATTCGGAAAGGTACGGTCTATTCTGAAAAAGGCAGTGGCAGGGCATCGCCTATCGGAAAATGAAATCGTATGCCTCTTTTCAGCAAGGGGCAGTGAATATGAAATTGTGTGTCGCTCAGCGGATGAGCTACGTGCAGATGTTAACGGGGACAAGGTATCTTATGTTGTCAACAGAAATATCAATTACACGAATATCTGCTACTTTGGTTGTCGATTCTGTGCCTTTTCCAAAGGGCGGGTGCGTGAACACTTGCGTGAGCCTGGCTATAATCTATCGCTAAATGAAATCCAGCGCCGGACTACCGAAGCGCGGACTCGTGGGGCAACGGAAGTGTGTCTGCAAGGGGGTATTCATCCAGACTACACCGGTGAAACCTATCTTGCCATTACCCGCGCTATCAAGGAGGCTCAGCCAGGTATCCACATTCATGCGTTTTCCCCTCTCGAGGTTTTCCATGGTGCCCAAACACTGGGCATATCGATAAAGGATTATCTTACTGAACTGAAGATTGCGGGTTTGGCTACCCTGCCGGGCACTGCCGCGGAGATCCTGGATGATGAAATTCGGGCTGTCATATGTCCAGACAAGATCAATACAGCGCAATGGCTAGAAGTTATAAGGGCCGCCCATGAAGTCTGCCTACCTACAACCGCAACTATTATGTTCGGGCATGTTGATGCGCCGATACATTGGGCCCGGCATCTGCTGAGAATACGCGATCTGCAGGAAGATACGGGAGGCTTTACAGAATTTATTCCATTGCCTTATGTATATATGCAGGCACCGCTTAGTAAAAAGGGTATGGTACGTCCAGGCCCTACCTTTCGTGAAACAGTCCTGATGTATGCCATAGCTAGAATTTTCTTCCACACACAGATCAGCAATATTCAGGCATCCTGGGTTAAGCTCGGGCGAGAAGGCGTGCGCGCTTGTTTGGAAGCTGGTGCCAATGATCTTGGCGGAACGCTGATGAATGAGAGTATTAGTCGTGCAGCAGGAGCAAGCTTTGGACAGGAACTCATACCAGAACAAATGAAGGAGTTTATTAAAAGCTGTGGTAAAACTCTTATTCAGCGCTCCACTCTTTATCATGAAATAGCCCCGGCGCTCGAACGCATTGCCTGATGTTGTCGTGATTCAATTGGACATGAAGCCAGTCTTTTTTTAATTTAAGGTAGGTATATCATAGGGGGCGTGACTAGTATGACAGAAAAGGAACTGCGAGACCTCCTTACAAGGTCTCACATATATGATCTGGGGCAACCTTATTGGAACGGTATGCCTGTTCATCCATTCGATCCACCTTTTCAGTCTTATCTATATCGATACCATGAATATGTTCGTAAGACATTTGATGAATTGGGAATCGAACCTGGTTTTTCGGATGCAATCAGCATCATGATCACATCCAATCATGCGGGTACACATTTTGATCTGCCTATTCACATGTCACAGGATAAGAAGGTGATAGGCATTGATGTAACGCCCTACCAGCGTGATACTGGTTTCAAGGACTTGCCTGAACCACTACACAGTCTGGAGAAAGTGCCACCTCTGGTTTTACGTTCTGTGCTGCTTGATATAGCCGCTTACAAGCAGCTTGAGGTTTTACCGGAGCGGTACGCCATCACCTCGGAAGATCTGTCTGGTGCTGTTTCACGGCAAGAGGTTACGGTCAACGTAGGCGACTGTATCTTGGTGCGGACAGGCTATGGCCGTTATTTCGAAACAGACAGAGATGCCTACCTGAATAAATGGGCTGGCCTAGATGATGGTGCTGCACGTTGGCTCGCCTCCAAAAAACCACGTCTGGTTGGTATTGACAATCTATCTCTGGGCGTTCCCGAACCTTTTGTCAGCCACCGTATCCTTCTAGCCGAGAATGGAATTTATGTCATGAAGAGTTTGATGCTGGAGGTCCTGGGTAAGGACCGCAGATATACCTCAACAATTATTGTACTGCCTCTGAAGATAAGAGGTGGTGAGGCCTCTCTAGTGCGGCCCATAGCAATCGTTTGAACCGTTTGAGTCAGCTTTCCCACGCACGCTGGTAGTCGGTTGTTCGTACACTCATAATCAAGAGCCTGCAGCGTGCTGATGCTGAAATTTTTACAAAAGTAAAGCAGTAGGAGTGTTTGTGTTACATATTAATCACATGTCACAGAAAGGTAAGGTCGGTGGCAGACCCCGGCGAGATGAGTCTGCTTGTTCAACTATGCCCCTATTAAGTTGGATTTTCCCATGAATACCACCATTTCAACTAACAAGGTCTGGACTAGTCGAATCAACGATAGGGCGGAGATCCTGTCTGAATTTGACCACCGGAAGATAATTCGCTTTTACGATACGACGTTGAGGGATGGGGAACAGTCAGCCGGGGTGTGTTTTACACCTGATGAAAAATATGAGATCGCCTGTTTATTGTCGGATATGGGGGTTTCGAGAATAGAATGTGGATTTCCAAGAGTTTCTGATGCTGACAACGTGGCAGCCAAGCGAATTATCGATGCTGGACTCAATGCTCAGATATGGGGATTCTCTAGGTGTGTGAGAGGGGATATCGACGCTCACATTGAACTTGGCACAGAAAACATCCTGGTAGAGATCTCTACCAGCGAACTGAAAATGAAGGCCTATGGGTTTACCCGAGAAAAAGTCAAGGACTATGTTGCAACATCCATAGAATATGCAAAAAGCAACGGCATCAACAAAGTGAACTTCTTTGCTGTAGATGCCACGAGGTCGAACCTTGCGTTTTTGGAGGAAGTATATTCAACGGCGATTGCGGCAGGCGCAGATGAAATCACTGTGGTAGATACCATCGGGGCTTGTTCTCCGGAGGCAGTGGAGTGGTTGATACGTGCAGTAAAGTCCTGGGTAGGTGGTGTGCCGTTACACTGGCATGGCCATAACGATTTCGGATTGGCTACAGCATCGGCAATTGCTGCCGTCCGCGGCGGAGCCGAATGGATCCAGGGTACGGTTAATGGCATGGGTGAGCGCGCGGGTAATGCGGATATTGCTGAGGTGGCCTTGGCACTCAAATATCTCTACCACGTACCGGCAACGTTGGATTTGACTAAGGCGCGCACGGTCTCAAAGGCCGTTCAGAAGGCAGGTGGGTATACAGTCGACGGATGGAAGCCTGTGGTCGGCGAATATCTGTTTACTCGTGAAAGCGGTGCAGTAGCAGCCCAGTTTCAAATGCCAGAGGCTATCGAGCCATACTCTGCTGATCTTGTGTCAGCAAAACGTCGGATCGTGCTCGGCAAGAAAAGCGGCTTGGCAAGTATCGATCTAAAAAGTAAGGATTTAGGTATTGAGATACCAACGGATGTTCGGGCTGCCATTCTTGCAGAGGTTAAGGAACTATCGGTGAAGAAGTCTGGACTAGTATCCGATGAAGAATTTAAGGCAATAGTAAGTCGCCATGTCTGAGGAGAGCAAGACACAATGACCAAGATAGAACGCGTATGTGTTGTTGGTGCAGGTACCATTGGGAGTCTGTTTGCAGGGTATCTCGGCTCAGTAGTTGAGATAATGGTGCTGACGAGACGTGAGGAACATGCTCAGGCTTTGAATCAGCATGGACTTCGTGTCACTGGCCAGGCTGAACTACACACTAGGGTGACAGCCTCAACGGATCCTGCCGAACTTAAGGATCCTAACCTGGTCATCATAGCCACCAAGGCATTTTCCGTTGAGTCAAGTGCTCAGAAAATACAGGGTTATTTTCCTAATGCTCATGTGCTCATGGTACAAAATGGCCTTGGCTGCGAAGAGATCGTGAAAAGGTATGGTAATTGGCCGATCATATCCGGGGTTAGCTTTATGAGTGGCACACGTCACTCAGATACCCATGTAGAGTATGAGCTGGATACTCCCACCTGGATAGGCCCTTGGGCTGGAAGCAACGCTACTTATGAGTATGTGTTACAAGTGGCAAGCCTTATTAATCACTCAGGATTGAAGGCAGCAGCCTATCGTGACCTCCTGCCTCACCAATGGTCGAAGCTCATCTTCAACTCAGCGATCAATAGTATCACGGCGGTCACCGACCTGCCACACGTAAAAGCCTTCGCTAAGGAGGATACCATTGCTGATTTAGGAAACCTTGTGCATGCGATGATGGATGAGGCCAAGTCGATAGCGACGGAACGAGGCGTCTCCCTGGCTGATGACCCATGGGAAATGAATGTAAAAGCTGTAGGTCAAGGCGTAACCGGGGGGGATACGTATGCCCATATCCCATCTATGCTTGCGGATGTGAGAAATCGGCATCAGACGGAAATTGATTGGATAACAGGTGCTATTGTCCGGGAGGCAGCTAAGGCGGAGATGCCTGCTCCTTACCATGAGACGCTTTACCGACTGGTAAAGGCACGCGAAGCCAGTTGGTCGCTGAGTATAAATAAAATGAGCAATCATTCCGCGGATAAAGAAGGAATTGACTGCTAGGATCTTCAGATTTACTAATAAAGGGACATGATATGAGAATTTGTATTATTGGATGTGGTGCAATCGGCAGTCTCTATGCAGCACATCTTGGAAAACTAGATGATATAGAAGTATGGGCCTATGACCTCAATCCGGCGCAGGTCGATGCCATAAATAGTAAGGGACTGCGTGTTACAGGGCTAAGTGACTTCACTGCAGCCGTACATGCCAGTATAGATGCCTCAAAGATACCTCCTTGTGAATTTGGTATCATTGCCACCAAGACGCTGTTTACACGGTCCGCGATTGAAGCCACTGCGCATCTTTTCACTCATGGCGCTGTCTGTTCGGTGCAGAACGGGATCGGCAATGAAGAAATAATTGCTGAGTTTGTTCCTCATGTCATACTCGGAACAATCTTTCCCGCAGCCCATATCAGTAAACATGGTGTAGTCAATCAGGATGCCGAGGGCAAGACCTGGATCGGTCCCTTTGCTGGCCATCCCGCGAGTATGCAAGAAGTAGAAACTCTTGCAAATGCGCTCAATCGTAGTGGCCTTGAATGTCTAGCGATGGAAGATGCCCGTGGGGCGCAATGGACCAAGCTGATATTTAATTCCGCATCCAATGCCATGGGGGCACTGACTCAACTGCCACACGGTGTCGCCTGTGATCAACCGGGTGTGCGCAAAGTGATGTCCAGCCTTGTCCAGGAAGGCATTGCGGTTTCGAAGGCGCTTGGAATAACGCTGGATTCAGATCCCGAAGCATTATTGGACTACGGCAGGGAGAAGGCTTATTACCACCCGCCGAGCATGCTGCAGGATATTCTTGCGCACAGAAAGACGGAGGTTGATGCTCTCAATGGCGGCATAGCCAGGTTAGGTAGGGATCTCGGGATCCCATGTTCATTGAATGAAGCATGTGCAGCGATCATTAAGGGCCTGGAATATTCCTGGGATCTAAAAATACCTGAACAGAAAAACTCACTTAGTGTACCTCGTTACAAATAATGTAACATATAAGTTCTTGTGAGTACTGAGGGCTTCCTATGTGCGTTGCGGTAGAAATAGTTTTGTCTGAGCAAACGACACCGGAAAGTGTGATGCACTGGAGCCAACGCTTGATGGCAGAGAAGGTAGGCATCAGTATGTCATCGGTGGGTCGGATATGGAAAAGTCATGGTTTGAAACCGCACCGGGTGAGTACGTTCAAGCTATCAAACGACAAAGCATTTGCTGAGAAGCTGGAGGCTATTATCGGCCTTTACGTATCACCTCCAGAAAATGCCCTGGTATTGAGTTGTGATGAAAAGAGTCAGATCCAAGCACTGGATAGAACACAGCCGGGCTTGCCGATGAAAAAAGGTCGGGCCTCGACCATGACGCATGACTATAAACGCAATGGCACCACGACGCTGTTTGCGGCACTGAACGCCTTAACGGGAGAAGTACTGGGCACCTGCGCCCCAAGGCATCGACATCAGGAATGGCTGGTGTTTCTGCGCAAGATCAACAAATCAACGCCCAAGGATAAAGACATTCACATCATCTGTGATAACTATGCAACGCATAAACACCCAAAGGTGAAGAGCTGGATGAGATACCACAAGCGGTTCCACATGCATTTTACGCCGACCAGTGCATCGTGGTTAAACATGGTGGAGCGATTCTTTCGCGAGTTAACTGATAAGCAGTTAAGACGAGGCGTGTTTAGAAGTGTGAAAGAGCCTCAAGAGTCGGTCATGACATTCATTGAGAAACATAATAAGGCGCCCGCACCTTACATCTGGACCAAGTCAGCGACTGACATCCTGGAAAAAGTGAAGCGTGGTAGAGAGAAACTTGATAAGTTACAAACTGTTTGACGAGGTACACGAGGAACCATGATGGTTGATTATGCTAATCGTTTTCGCCCAAGCCAAGCCGAGATAGAACGGCGTTATTCAAACACGCGTGGTGCGATGGAGAGGGCGGGGCTGGATGCACTGATCGTAAGCGGGAGTGAATACACCGGTTTTGAAGGTGCCGTACGCTATATGTCAGGCTTCCGAATTCTACATCGCTATGCCTATGTCCTTATTCCGCTTGAGGATGACCCGATTTGTGTTTTTCCACAAGAGGCCACCTGGGTAGGAGACCATACTGCAACCTTCATAGAAAAGCGAGAATTCCAATTACACTGTGGCAAATGGATGGCTACTTATTTGCAGCGCAAGGGGGCAAGAAGGGTAGGAATATATGGACTACAATACATCATCAATGTGCGTGACTACAATGCTTTGTCCTCCTGCAACTTTGATATCACTGACTTTGAGCAGCAATTTGATTACGCTCGTACCCAAAAGAGTGAGGAAGAGTTAGAATCTGTTAGGCACTCTATGGCAGTTAACAAGGAAGGGGTTCTCAAAGTCATCAGGTCGTACAAAGCTGGTAAGACTGAAGCTGAACTCATGGGGCTTGCTGAGGATGTTTTTACCCGCAGAGGATGTTCTAGGAATACCATGGATATGGTCCTGATGGGACCAAATGGATCAATGAGGCCGCAGATGGTTCTCCCTGCACAGAGGCCGCTGAGCGACAGCGAGGGGATGCTATATGGACTTGAAATCGCAGGTGAAGGTGGCCACTGGGTCGAATTTTCTCGGCCTATCATGCCTGATGGTATGGACGCAATCACAACTGAGATGATGATTGCTTACCAGGAATTTCATGCTCTTGTGAAAGAACATCTTAAGGTTGGTAATCGAGTCGAAGATATTGTCAATGTCTGTATGAAACCTATTTACGACCGGGGATACCAATCGGGCCATGTCTGCGGGCATTCAATTGGTATGACCATGATTGAGATGCCACGTATCAGCACAGGATGTAATTTCATCCTCCCTGAAAATATGGTCTGCTCCATGCATCCGCATTTCATGAATTTAGAGCAGACTCATGCTCTTTATTTTCAAGAAACCTATCGCGTAGGGATGGCTGGAGGAGAAGCGCTATCTGGAGTCCCTATAAGGGCATATCAAGGCGGCGAAACCTCATTATGAGGGGCGAAACTTGATCTATTAACCCGGCAAATTAATAGATTTGTGGCTCTTCCCCTGATTGGGTGGGTAACGTTCACTTCACTACGCCCTCAGGATAAAGATTTAACCCTCCGAGGTGAAAGTAGATAGCATTGGCAAACCGCTTCTTGTTTCGAAATCCTCTACTGCGCACCTTGATCGTTTTTATCTGGCTATTGATGCCTTCTGCCGGGCCATTGCTTACTTTCAGA
>QIGV01000052.1 GCA_003230085.1 Gammaproteobacteria bacterium | reverse complement strand
CTCTCGACCTTGGTCTGGCCTGCACATGCCACCATCAATATTCCAACACAAATAATGATCAGTACCGCTGGAATTTTCCGTATAACGCCCATATCAACCTCCCTCTCGTTACCCTATCCTGATCAAGTCATGACCCCGATCGACGCATCACTAAACAAAGATCATCAGAATAGTAAGCATTAAACTCATGAACGATGCCTGACACACTCCCACTGCATCTCTATAGTACCCTCTTGAGGGGCATAAGTACCCTCTTGAGGGGCATAAATACCTTCATGAAGGTACTAAATATTGCCGCAACAATAAAAACTTTGCTACAAAATTTCGCTCGGCTTCGCTACTGTGATTCAGTCAATTTTGAATAACTGATTGAAATTTACGATTTCAAGGATCCGTCTGATTTCAGGCCGACATCGAATAATGGCGATATCAGCCTGGTCCTCGCCCACCTGTTCACGCAGCAGTAACATCATTCCCAGCGCCGAACTGTCCAAATAGTCGGTGCTCGACAGGTCGATAATGTATTTGGCATTAGGATGTAGTATCGACTCGTAGTGCTCGCGAAAACTCTGATGAGTATTAAAATCGAAACGACCCTTTATAGTGATGGTAATCTCTCTGCCATCATTAGATATTTGGGATGTAATTGGCATGTTTCGCTGGACTCAGGCACTATATTATCGCCATCATGATTCTTAATAACATCAGTTAACTACTTATTAAATATAGTGAAATTATGCTCAATTCCATCAACGTGCTTGCGGGTGAGGTTGAGGCGTTGGCTAATAATTTTCTCAAACCGCAATGATCTAACTGCCTGATCAACACCACTGGAAATTTGACCGCTGATGGCAGTCAATTCTCCAAGGCAGCTTGTCGTCCGCTCATTCATTAACAAAATTTCATTCATCATGTCATCTACCTGAGCTTTGGACTGAATGGCAATACTCATATCCTTTGAAGCTATCCTGGCGGCAATCTCCTTGACTTCATCCACATTCTGTCTGGACTGCCCAACAACCTGGGTAATCTGGTCAGTAAATTGATTTGAATTTTGTGACAGCTTACGAACTTCATCTGCTACAACTGCAAATCCTCTCCCTGCCTTTCCTGCCCGTGCAGCTTCAATCGCTGCGTTCAGGGCTAGCAGATTAGTCTGATCTGCAATAATCTTGACATCGCTTAGAAGCGCCACAATTTCATCCATTTGTATCACCAGGTCATCAACCCGTTGAGTCATATCCATGCTTTCCTTGCTAACTTCTACAATGTGCTTGATAAAGTATTGGAATATTTTCTCCGTTTCATGCGTTAGTTGCTGAATATCCAGATGCTGATTCTCTTCCTTATCATCCAGGCTCGGCTTTAAGCTGTTTAATAGTTCAGCCACCAACACAATCTGGTTCCGGGCTTGCTTGTTGAGCCCATTAAAATTGTTATTCAGGCTGCTTATTGCTTTATTGAGTAAATTATTAACCTGATCAAGTTCCTGATGTATCGAGCCGGTTCTGGCCTGCATCGAATCATCTACTTCTCCAGTGATCTCACACAATGCTGCTCCACTAATCATGCCTGTGTTTTTGTGACCATTTTTCTTGGGGCTTACTAAAGGGATGTTGTTAGCATTTGCCGAGGAGAAACCCCATCCACAGACCACCAACACTAACAAAGTGATCGCCAGGACCGATGCCTTCATGACAATCAGTAACATCAGGCTGATCAGGGAAAGTGTGATCATAACCCGGTAAGTCTCAAAAAAGGGTTTCAGCATCCACTCCTCTCTATCAGGCAGTATCGTATTTTCAAGTGATTATATCAGGCTAACAATTATTCTTGTTTGACAGGCACTCCCGTCACTACCTGTTTGAATCGCAAGCATTCTTGCAACGCATTTATCGGCATATGCCTAACTTCCCTTTAGATACACGAAAACCAGGTATTCGAATCCAGATTATTTGATACGTGACAGGATATACCGGTGTCCATCGCACTCACGATGAAATTTATTGAATTACTCGTCAGACGGTAAGCGAGTGATGTGATTTGTACTAAAAGAAAGGTATACAGGACGACCTATGACGCCCTACTATCATAACGCACCAGACCGACATCCTTGATCAGTCGTCCTTCCTAACCTGCTCATCCCCATATAAGAGGTATGAATGTAGCGAGCTATTCGCTCAATCAGTGCTATCTGATGGGTTCATCTCGAGCTCATTGCGCAATATAGTCAGTTCTCTGGGGGCCTGTATACTAATCCTCACTTGCCCAGGGTTTATCTTCCTAATATGAAATTCTAATGGTCCGTCACGGAACAAATCCGCCACTGTCATATTTGGGCTAATGTTTTCAGAAGGATAAATCTGTATAGATTCACCGGCACGACGCGTTAAAACCAACATTTAAAACTACTCCTCCATCGGATAAATACACATATCATATATATGAAGTACCACATTATATCAGAATAATCTTAATGAAGAAATTAATTGATCTTATTTGGTGCGAAGAATTGAAAAACTGCCTTATATTAAGACAGGTTTTTTCTAAAATGCCTGAACTGGATTTAAATACTTCGTGCCACGCGACACATCAATCAGAAGTAAAGGTAAGTTAGCAGTCTAAAGCTCAGAGGGGAACGTTTATTGGCAAGATTCTGGCATAAGATAAGGTGCTGCCCAGGCCGTGATAATATTTCCTACGTAGCAGGCATCATCCTTATTGGCAATCAGGTGATCCACCCTGTCGAGTGAGATAAAACTTTTGGGGTGGCAGGCCTTTGAGAAGATCTGCGCGGCATTTTCAATATCAACAGTGTTATCCTGCGGAGAGTGCAAAATCAAGAGCGCACGTTTGAGATTTTCAATCGATCCACTGAGGTTATAGCCCCTGACATCTTCAACAAACTGTTTGTTAATTGTATAGTCGATCCCCCCGACACGGATAATGGCCTCACCTGTGTTGTCAATTGTCTCCTGTTGCCTCGGGAAGTGATCCATCACATGGGACGGTTCGCTAGGTGACGCAATCGTAACCACTGCCCTGCTGGATGGTATCCTTGCCGCAGCAGCCAACGTTGCTGCGCCACCCAGGGAGTGCCCCAGCAATAATGATGGCGCCTGATAATGTTTTTCCAGAAAATGAGATGCCATCACAATATCTTCTACATTGTCAGAGAAAGTCGTCTCCGTAAAATTTCCTTCACTTTCACCCAGGCCGGTAAAATCAAACCGTAAAATAGCAATGCCATGGGAACACAATGTTTGGCAGATATTTCTGATCCCTTTATAGTTTTTGTTGCAGGTAAAACAATGGGAAAAAATGGCGTAGACTTCAGCTGGACGATTACCTGGCTGATCAAGATAGGCAGCAAGCTTTTGGCCCCTGGCATTGTCAAAAGTTAATTTTATGGAATGCATTACTTTAGACTGAATACCAGCATACTTTCAACATGCTTCGTATGGGGAAACATATCAATGAGACCTGCGTGTGTCAGGATGTATCCCTTGTCGTTCACCAAACATGCAGTATCACGAGCCAACGTTTCAGGATTACAGGAAATATAGACAATCTTTTGCGGTCCATTTTTCGGCATCTTCCTGATAATTTCCAGGGCACCGCTTCTCGATGGGTCTAAAAGTACCTTATTAGGCTGAAATCTCTCCCAGAACTCCCCTGACATTTCATCCGCCAGATCAGCCTTAATAAACTGCACATTATTTAGCTTATTATATTGAGCATTCAGATTTGCAGCCTGAATTAATGACTCACTGAAATCGACCCCGATAACGCGGGCAGACTTGCTGGCTATAGGCAAAGAAAAATTACCCAGGCCACAAAATAAATCCAGAATAACGTCATCGGCCTGTAGGTCAAGCATATCCAATGCCTGCTTGATCATCTGACGATTTATTTCAGTATTAACCTGAATAAAATCTGCAGGGGCAAAAAATATTTCAATATTATACTCGGGCAAATGATAACTGAGATTATTTTCACTATCCGGGTACAAACAAAAACAGGTATCTGGCCCTTTGGCCTGTATGTAGATGCTAAGTTTATGCATTTGACCAAAATTGCATAATATTTGTTCGTCGTTGCTCGTCAATGGCACCAGATGACGAACAATTATAGCGATTCCACTATCACCCAACGAAACTTCAATTTGCGGGATGCGATCACGGCAGTCCATATTGCTGATCATGACTTGTAATGCCGGCATTAATTCGGCAACTCGTTCCTCCAGTACCGGGCAATGCTCTAATGCAATAACATACCCACCAAAACGTGAGCGGAACCCTACCCGGGTTTCATCGTCACGTGTGAGGTAACGCACACTCAGCCGCGCACGCCTGCGATACCCAAATGGGTTTCCAGTCAAAGTGGCAAGCCACTGCTGAGGTTTTACGCTCGCATGTTTACTGAGTTGGGTTTTCAGAGTACGAGTCTTCAGTTTAATCTGTGCGGGATAATTGAGATGCTGAAGACTGCATCCTCCACATGTGCCGGCATGCGTGCATGCAGGGGATATACGTTCAGGAGATTCCCTGATAATTTCAACGGCTCTACCTCTTATCTTGCCTTTGCGTTTGCGTTTGCGCAGATAATAAAAGCTGACCTGCTCACCGTCCAAAGCACCATCGATAAAAATATTGCTGCCGTCAATATTTACAATCCCCTGACCTTCGCCATTCAGATCTGTAACTGAGGCGGTAAAAATCTTTCGTTCCTTTTCTATCCTGTCTTTATTCTGCAGCATAATTTTTAATTTTATTTTTGACCAAAAATCACGGTACCCAGTATATCCTGAATCTATGAGGCGTAAGCAGTAAGGCATTTATTTTTACAACAGTGCTTGTTAACTTGCGGGCTCAGGTGTAATTTAAAAGATAAAGGAGTGACGATATGGCCTACATCAATAAAGCCTGTAGTGGCTTATTAATTATGCTGGTGGTCTCAGTGTGGGGATGTGCAGCGCAACCCGCTTCATCATCTACAGACCCTGTTGCAGTCAAAGCGGAAGACACGCTTCCCAGGCCTGAACCGCTGTCAACAACAGATGTTATCAGCATTCAAAACCAGACGATAAACCACAATAGGACCTTATATTCCGTCAGTCAGGGAACCTATACCTATTATATGGGGGGTATCCTTACCGCTGTTTTCAAGGAGAGCAGCGAAACTCTGGTAGTCACCCCTGAAGATACTGACGGCGTAGCTAGTTGTGAATTTTCCACGGAAGGCGTTCTCAATCTGGAAAATGTTCCTCAAAATAAACGCGAGACGACAATCAAAAACTGTAACGCCCTGATGAAAGCCCTGGAAAACTCCCTGTAAGCATCAGTATTCTATCGAATTAAAAGAATAAGCAGGTTCTGCTACGCTTATTGCTTACATGTCACGGCATATAACTTAATGTTATAATTAGGTGATATTTTACATTTTCAGTTATAAGCGTTAAAATAGTCCACATCAAATACACAGCGCGCCCGCCTTTTGTGTTCATTCGCTTTTTTCACTAGTACAACATCAGGCAAAACCCTTTAATAACCCCGGATTAAATCTACATGCAAACTAATGCCCAAACAGTTATTGATGAAAGCGTTCAAGGCGACGAAGCAACTTTTATCAAGGCCTTGAACGAAAAATATAGCACCTTAACAGTAGATGAACGTATACGCGCGCTGTATACCGACTTTAATGCTGAGAAGGTGATGCTCACCTCCTCCTTTGCATCAACATCAGCTTTCTTTCTATACCTGTTTTCCAAGATACACCCCGAGCAAAAGGTGTTTTTTATCGACACCGGTTTTCATTTTCCGGAAACCATCGAATACAAGAAAAAATTAACCGAGCTGTATAATCTCAACGTGGTCGAGATCAAGGCGGAAGAGTGGAAGCATGAATTTACGGTAACAGACCAGACCTGGAAACTGGATCCGGATTTCTGCTGTTCAATCAACAAGGTTGAACCACTTGATGAAATTAAAAAGAATTTTGACGTGTGGATCTCAGGCCTGATGAGCTGGCAGAGCGACCACCGCTCGAATCTGGATGTTTTTGAAGTGCGTGGCGGTATTATTAAATTTTATCCGCTGATTGATGTGACGCAGGAAGAAAGAGATAGCTACATTAAGACACATAATCTGCCTTTTCACCCGCTGGTATTCAAGGGCTATTCTTCCATCGGTTGTGTACACTGCACAGTGCCAGGCGAAGACCGTAGTGGTCGCTGGAATAACTGCCCCAAAACTGAATGCGGTCTGCATTTGTAACTGCGTGAAGGGTGAGACGTCCCAAGCCTCACGGATTCACCAGGTTCTGCGCCTGGCCTGAAAGCCAGGCGCGGATATTACCTGCCACCTTATCCACTAACCGTTGCCTGGCTTCCCGGCTGGCCCAGGCAATATGCGGCGTTACAATCAGATTAGGAATATCCTGCGCCAGTAATGGACTATCTTCCCGGGGTGGCTCAATTGAGAGAACATCAACACCCGCCCCCCCTAAATGCCCTTCTCTCAGGGCATTGGCAAGCACCCCTTCATCGACGATTCCACCGCGAGCTGTATTAATCAGTAAGGCGCCCTGTTTCATCTTTGCCAACTCACGCTTGCCAATCAGGTCTCGCGTATTGTTAGCAAGGGGGCAGTGAATGGTCAGTATATCCACCCGGGATAACAGTTCGTCCAGTACTATGCGTCCCTCGCAGGCAGGCATCCCCGGACGGGCTGCGATCATGACCTGCATACCAAAGGCGCGCGCGATTTTTGCAACTGCCTTGCCCAGCACCCCGTAACCAATAATGCCCATGGTTTTCCCCGCCAGCTCGGCAATGGGATAATCCAACATGCAAAAATGTTTACTGTTCTCCCACTGCCCTGACCTAACAGCCCGGCAGTAATCGGGAAGACGAGTGGTCAATGCCAGAATCAGGCTGAACACATGCTGTGTTACTGACGCGGTGGCATAGCCTCTGACATTACAGACGTCGATATCCCGGGTGCTGGCAGCTTCAATATCAATATTGTCCGTCCCCGTCGCGGAGACACAGATAAGCCGTATTTTTTTAGCCTGCAACAGGTGTTCCGCGAGTATAGGCACTTTATTACTAACCACAACGGTTGCTTCGGCCAGGCGCTGCTTCAGTTCACCTGGATCAGTTTGGCCATAAAATTGCCACTCCGGCAATACAGACTCAAGCGCCGTCAAATCAAGATCACCACGAGTCAACGAATCCAGGTCAAGAAACACTCCCAACATTTTCAGCACCTCAAAATATCATCAGCATCATTATTATTACCCGCCCCCACCGATTTGAGAACAGTGGGTGGGCTTGCTGGTCAAGGTGTGATTTCAATCTGACAAGCAATCTGGTGTCAACAAAACGTAAAACCATGCCCACTAAACGTCCTTAAGGTCGAATCCTACGCAATCTAAGCGCTTGTTGTTAGTTCTTGATATAGAATATAATATATTGATATTATTATATTAATTAATACTTTTATATGCCAACCCGATTGTTTGGCACGAAACTGGCCCGCACTATGCATTAATCCAGGTAAAGGACTCGGATTTTTTTGCCGCTAGATAAATATATAGATGTCTAATTAGCAATAAACCTAACCTTAAAGAGCAATTTGCTCAGGAGGACATCATTATGACCAACATACTTATTGAAGCAGTCATCATGTCATTCACAATCGGTGGTATTCTAGGCGCCGTAGCAGCACTGTCTCTCAAAACTAGCAAATATTGGGATTCAAAAGCTTCGTCAGAACTGACGCCCGTGCCAATCAGAAGCGACGACCATCTGAGAACACGCAGACAACACCGCTAGGACTGACACAAGCAGCAGTGTCACTAACGCTGCGCTCACTGGCTCCGCTGCAGTCAGCATTAACGCTGCCTATTCAATTCGGAGGTGTAGCGCCGGGCACTGAATATTTGGGAGGCAATTGCAGGTAATAACCCTGCTCTTTGATATGTTTCAGTACAATGTCAGCCTCAATTCGTGCCAGCTTCCTACCCTGCACCAGTTCCAGTTCCATCACCAGCTCTAACTCACCCATCATGTTCAAGAGTTCTTCAGGCACCTTTGAACATTCATCCTTTCTGTCAACATAGAGATACGTATCCGGTTCTTTTAGCCCTTTATATACAAAACAATTAATTTTTTTATTCATCCCGGATTCACCAAATAAGATTACTGCTATTCCGTTAACGCCTTCGCCCTTAAAGCCATGGTATTGTAGCGCAGCATGGCTATGTTAACGAGACAATCCTGTGCACATACCATTTTAATCATTTCATGCCGATGCATGGTAGAAAGATATATCAATGGGTCAGGCCTCACACAACAGCGTAGCCCTTACACACTGCAACACGCCGTAGTCATATTCACCTTCCAATGCTTCATGTACTGGTTTTAGCTTATCATCATCATTCTGTTCGAAGGCAAACCGGATGGCCTTGAGTTCTTTGTCATCCAGCTTGATGACATCGCTTAACCCGACCTCACCCTGCTCAATTGCCTTAGCCAAATGACTGTAGACTGTGGCAAGAGTGAGACCACGCTGATGGGCGATTGCTTGCGGGATCAATCCTTTATTCAATAGTTGTGTAGTTTCATCCACCGTGTCGGTTACCGACTTTGGTTTGATATGCTCGAGAATCACTTCAAGAAAGGCACTACCATAACTTTCCAGTTTACGCTCACCGATACCGGAGAGTCGCCCCAACTGCTCAATGGTTTGTGGTTGCCGTTCCACCATCCCGACCAGGGTAGCATCATGGAAGATGACATAAGCTGGTACGCCCTGCTCCTCTGCCAGTTGTTTACGGCAATCACGCAGGGCATTCCAGAGTTGAGTGTCGGCCTCTTTATTGAACTGCGAGCTACTGCGCTTACGCCCACTCTTACCGGCCTTAACCTGTTTACGTAGCATCAGTCTTTCCCTACCTTGTAACAACGGTCGGGCGGCTTCGGTCAGGCGCAGGCTACCGTAACCCTCCAGGTCGACATCCAGGAGGTTGCGTGAAATCAGCTGGCGGTACAGACTACGCCACTCAGTCGTTGCGTATTCCTTACCGATGCCGTAAGTACTGATCAGAGTATGACCGAATTGTTTGATGCGTTCATTCTCGCTGCCTCGCAGTACATCAATCAGATAATTAACGCCAAAACGCTGGCCAGTTCGGTGCACACACGATAGTGCCATTTGAGCCGCAATTGTTGCATCCCAGGTTTCGGGTGGTGTGAGGCAATTGTCACAATTGCCACATGACTCATCGAGTTTTTCACCAAAATAGTACAATAATGCCTGACGCCGACACGTGGTCAATTCGCTGAGTCCAAGCATTGCGTTTAACTTATGCTGTTCGACACGCTTGTGTTGTTCATCGGCATCTGACAATGCCTGCATTTTTCGCAGTGTAATAACATCTTGCAGACCGTAGGCCATCCAGGCATTGGAGGGCAAGCCGTCACGCCCGGCACGGCCGGTCTCCTGATAATAGGCTTCGATGCTCTTGGGCAGATTGAGATGGGCGACGAAGCGCACATCTGGCTTATCGATGCCCATGCCAAAAGCAATAGTAGCAACGATGATGATAGCGTCCTCACGCAGGAAGCGTTCCTGATTTTGTTGTCGTATGCTCGCAGGTAACCCGGCATGATAAGGTAGCGCAGTCAAGCCCTTGTCGGAAAGCCATTTAGCTATATCCTCCACCCGCTTACGTGACAGGCAATAGACAATGCCAGCTTCACCCTCGTGCTCATTGCGGATAAAACGCAATAACTGCTCACGGGCATTGCCCGAATTTTCGCTGATTTGATAGCGGATATTGGGTCGATCAAAGCCACTGATAAAAAGTTTGGCATCACCTAATGCCAGCCGTTCCATGATTTCGTTTCGGGTTTGCGCATCGGCAGTAGCCGTCAGAGCGATACACGGGATTTCAGGGAATTGCTCATGCAGGACAGAAAGTTGAATATATTCAGGACGAAAATCGTGCCCCCATTGCGATACGCAATGGGCTTCATCGACTGCAAATAACGCCAGCTTGATCTGATTAAACAGATTAAGCGTGCGGCCATTCAGAAGGCGTTCAGGTGCGACATAAAGCAGATCCAGTTCACCGCTGAGGAGTTGCGATTCCACCTGCTTCATCTCTGCCCCGCTGAGACTGGAATTGAGATAGGCGGCCTTAACCCCATACTGGCGCAGGGCTGACACCTGGTCCTGCATTAAGGCGATCAGGGGCGAGACCACAATACCTACGCCCTCTCGGACAATCGCCGGAATCTGATAACAGAGCGATTTACCACCGCCAGTGGGCATCAACACCAGGGCATCACCACCATTGATGATCTGCTTGATAACTTCGGCCTGATCGCCACGAAATTGCTCATAGCCGAAAATAGTTTGCAGGGTATGCAGGGCTGGCTGCGTGGAGCTGGAACTCATAATGGTGATCTAGACCACACGCCTGGCGAACCAGATGGTGTGCCGCGCCCCTTTCGATCCGTGTGCACGTACACGCAGTTCGCTCACTTCAAAATTGCGCTGGTATAGGCGAAATCTCTTCTCGTTGCCGGGAACTTGTACACTATCAAACAAAACCAAGGGGATCATTAACGACTCAATCCGAAAACCTCAGGCTGCGTATATATAAACCTTCCAGTTTTTCTCTGGCCCAAGGGGTTTTCCGCAGGAACTTCAGACTTGATTTGATGCTGGGCTCATGGTTGA
>QIGV01000012.1 GCA_003230085.1 Gammaproteobacteria bacterium | reverse complement strand
AATTTTATTCTGCGGATATGAGTGCCAGGCGGTTAGCGCGCCTGACAATGAAAAATGGTCTACGTTATGCTTTGGAAAGAAATGAATTCCTACTTCATTATCAGCCGCAACTAAATATTCAAACCAACCATATAGTGGGTGCGGAAGCATTGCTGCGCTGGCAACACCCGGAGCTGGGTTTGCTTTCACCCGGCAATTTCGTTCCCCTATTAGAGGAGTCTGGATTGATTGAGTCCGTAGGCGAGTGGGTGCTGGAAAAATCATTTTCCCAGGCATGCATCTGGCACGATGCCGGATTTTCTTCATTACGAATTACTGTCAATCTTTCCAACCGCCAATTTAACGATCCCGGATTCATTACCACGATTGAAAATATCATCAAGCGCACAGGGATAGATCCCCACTTGCTGGAACTGGAGTTGACGGAAAGTGTCATAATGCGCAATACACGCTCGGCCAACACTGCCCTGGACTCTCTAGACAAGATGGGCGTTAAATTTTCCATCGATGATTTTGGTACCGGCTATTCATCTCTATACTATCTGAAGCGTTTCCCGGTTGACACCTTGAAGATAGACCGTTCATTTGTCAGTGATGTGACCACCAACCCTGATGATGCTGCCATTGTCTCCGCCATCATCAGTATGGGGCACAATATGAAGCTAAAAGTGATCGCCGAGGGTGTGGAGAACAATGAACAGATGGATTTTTTACGCGCACATGACTGCGACATCATCCAGGGGTTTTTATTTAGCCAGCCCCTGTTGCCTGCAGGTATGTCGCGGGTATTGAGAGAAAAGTCACTGCACTAGCTGCCGTTTCTGCATGGACACCAGCTAACCCGGCAGTTTCCGCCATACCGTAGCCAGCCAGGGTTGTTGGTGGAGAGGTTTCCCTTCCGGCCGGTAATAGTATTCAAGCCGCTCAAAGCCGGCGTTGCCAACCAGCATGCTCCAGTGCTCGAGATCATGATAGGCGCCGTAGCGCCGGTCATTCCAGCCTTCTTCGTTTTTTCCACGAGGATTTGACGAAAATAAAATGCCTCCCTCTTTCAGAGTATGTCGGCAATATTTCAGTACTTGGGGTATTTCCTGGTTGGGCACATGAAACAAGGAGGCATTGGCAAATATCCCATCAAAGCGGGCGGCAGGTAAATCAAGCGCAAGAAAATTTTGTTGCCATACTTCACAGCCTGAATTATTGCGTGCCAGTTCACAAAGTGCAGCTGAACCATCCAGGCCGATGACCTCATGGTTCATGGTGCGAAAGGCAATCAGGTCCCGGCCGCCGCCACAACCAAAGTCAAGGATGCTGAAGGGTGGTTTTCCTGCTATGTGTCGCAACAGGGCGCTACGGTTTTGGTCGACGTCATGGTCTTTGGTGCCTGACCAGAATTGCAGGCAACGTTCATTATAATGATCCAGCGTCTGTCGCTCTATATCATTAAGTTGTTCCTTATCGAGAATGGCTTCACTCATAAGGGCGGTAGTTGGTTCATGGTTATTGAAGTAGATCGATTGTGGTAGGGCCCATGCCTGGTTGTTGCGGAGTCATGTCTTCTATCTGTTGTTGAATAGCACGGTTTTTTTTCAAAACTTCTTCCAGTTCGGCATCACTGTAACCCTTGCGCGACACGCGGTCCTGGACTTCCCGGCGGGAGAGCACAGGAAATTCGGGCGGGAGATCGAATGTTCCGGCAGGGAATTTTATTTCTGTATTAATATTCCTGATTTCATGCACTACCTTGCCGTCTCGGATAGTTCTCATGGGTATGCCTCGGTCCGGATATTGATCATCAATGCTGTCCGCTGCAATTTCGCACGGGTCTAAATCGTCGAATAGTAAGGACAGTTCAATTTCATCATGCGAAGTTGACAGTCGGGAAACAACTTGTAAAAAGCGCTGGATCTGTGGATTGGTAATTGGTTGAACAGCGAGAAATTCATCAAAACAGTATTCGTCCTTAACAAAAACCTGGTAGTGCTCAGTTGTAAAATTGTTGATGAGCGGGCCTTTGCCTTGTTTTTTCAGCTTGATCTCGGGTGTATTCCCCGCAACGCTAGTGTCGCCGTGTGGTGAGCGTTGTACAAAGGGTGTACTGAGATCCATGACATATCGGCCTTTGGTGCTAATGGCATAGGCCTGGTCGTTCACGAGGTTCAGCAACATGTAACCTTCCGTGATGGCATGATTGATTCGGGCATAGTCACCTTCAATTTGTACCGTGCCCAGTGTGCCTGACGCGTCTACACTTTCGATCAGGATGGCGCCTGAGACTGTGGCGGAGGTCGTTGCGGCTAAAAATATGCCCAGCAGGATAATGTGGCGCATATTATAGAGAAAAGACCTCCATGCCCATATCGCCTAGTTGGTCTAACAACGTGGAATTGGTGATAACGGCGACGCTGGCGTACTCAGGTTTAAGATACAGGGCACCCACGCGTTGCAAATCTTCCAGGGTAACCTTGAGCACTCGTTGGCGGAATTCCTGCCGTTGCTCGGGCGTGCGGCCATAGAGAATGCCATGAAAAACATCCTTTGCCTCACCAGCAGGGGAGCCCGGCTTGTCTATGTTTCCGATAACGCCAAGAATCGCTTCTTCGACCTGGCGCCACTCATGGGCATTGTTCAGCAGCCATTCAACAGCATGGTCAAAATCATCCAGTGTTTCCTGGAGGCGAGGATCGCGATAGGAATAGAAACGGAATGCAGCGATATCTGCATCATGACTGGCACCGCCGCCATAGGCGCCGCCTTGTTCTCGAATAGCCCGGTGTAAAAAACCGTTTCTCAGAAACCCACCCAGCACTTCAAGGGCAGGGGCATCGGAATGATCGTTGGCGACCGTGGGGTAAGCTTTAGCGCAGAAGTTGACTTGAGTATTTGTGATCCAGAGCTGCCGGTTGCTCATACTATTGACTTGCGGCAATATGAGCGGCGTAGCATCGCTGCCCGTCGCTGCTTCAGGTGTGTCAGGGCTGGTAGACCATACCCGGGCCAGGTCATTGCTAATTTCTGATTGGCGTTCGTTCTCGCTAATAAGCAGGTGTTGTCGTGGCGTCGACATCACCAGGCGATGAATTTGTTCAAGTTTATCCGCCAGATTAGCCGTCGCGCTCGCATCGTTGAGTGTATCATCCAGTTGCTTGATATACTGTATCCCTGCCAATCCACGCAGCCGATGGGCGAGGGCTGCGGCCGGGCTCATGCCGGATGTTGCTGCTAGCATGGCCAGGCCGTGGCCATGTCCAGTGACGCTCTGCTCTTTACGCGCTCGCTCCTGAGCGATAATTTCTCGAATGCGGTCAAGCTCATCAAAACGTACCGTGTCCAGTGTTTCCCGCATCAGTTGACAGAGTTTTTCATGATTGCGGGCTAATGCCTTACTGGAGAGTACGAAGTGACCATTGACGGTTTGCACATCATCCGTTTTGCCGCGTACCGAGGAATAGGCGCTGATGCCGCCGGTAATAACGGATTGATAGGCCTGTGTTTCCAGATAACTGCGGTTGCCGCATCCCAGCTCAGTGATGCAGCGCGTATAATAGGGTAGGTTTGCCAGCAATGCTTCGTCCAGTTGCGGCAATTCCGCAATGATCTGTTGATAGACCAGGCCGTTAGTACCCTGACCATAAAAGGTGAGCGGAGTGCGGCCAATCCGGCTTTCCACGCCTTGCGGAAAAATTAACCTGGCGGGGATATCCTCAAGCCCGACCTTGGGCAGAATTTCCGGGTCATCCTGTTGTTGTTGGCGGGTCTCCAGTTGTGCAGCCTGCTCAATCACCTGATTTTTTTCTGCTTCATCAAGTGAGGCCTTTATCTTTTCAAGTTTCAGGGTCTCGGCGAGCTCACGGCGTTGGTTGAGTTCACTGTCAGGTATCATTGCCAGGCGAACGCGATGCGGGTTATCCAGCAGCCATTTCTTGACCAGTGCGTTGATAAAGTCAGGGTCCTTAATCTCTTCATGCAGTTTTTCCAGGATCGGGTCCAGGTTCAACATGGCGACGGCATCACCACGGTGGATAGCCGCTGATAGCGCTCCCAGAATCAGCTGTAGACCATAGGGAAAACCGTCGCCGGTGATCTCCCGTTGGCTCAGTTCCAGCTGATGTAGAGCTGCCTCGACCTGCTCCTGGGGGACGCCATTAGTCGCTACATCCTGGAGGACCTTCATCACCAGTTTTTCCAGCGCTTCAGCATTTTCCGGCTTACTGCCTTCAAGACCGCACATGAAAGTCATTTCACGGTTTGAATCCTCGATGCCGCACAGGGGTGAGGGCGCTGCCCCGAGACCTGTCGTTTCCAGGGCATGGCGCAGCGGAGAGGCGCCGTGATCAAGCAGGACGCTTGATAGCAGATGCATTTTCAGCAACACATCCAGGTCGGTGCTATGTCCCAGCAACCATCCCAGCACCAGATGCGTTTTATCTGAAAGTGACTCGGTCGGGTCAAGCGGGTATTTTTCCTCAATGACCAGGGGGGCATCGTAACGTTGTTCGTCAGGAACGGTATAGCTCATATCATTGCGTTCAAAGCGCGACAGGGCGCTGTCTTCAAAATGCGCCTGGTGTTCGTGGGCTGGAATATTGCCGTAGGTCATGAACACCGCATTGGAAGGATGGTAATGGGTCTTGTAAAATGACTTTAATGCATCATAACTGAGATCAGGGATGTCCTCCGGGTCGCCTCCGCTGTTGAAGTGGTAAGTGGTGGTGGGGAACAAGTGCTTGCTCAGATATTGCCACAGCTGGCTGACCGACGAGCTCATGGCGCCTTTCATTTCATTGAATACGACACCTTTAAAAACCAGCCGTCCGTCAGGGTCGGTCGGGTCTTCAAATTCAATCCGATGCCCTTCCTGTGCGAAGTCCAGTTCATCGAGGCGGGCGAAAAATACAGCGTCGAGGTAAACATCCATCAAGTTGTAGAAATCTTTACGGTTCTGGCTTGCAAACGGATAGGCAGTCCAGTCACTGCTGGTGAAAGCATTCATGAAGGTATTCAGGGAGCGTCTGATCATCATGAAAAAGGGATCGCGTACAGGATATCGTTCACTGCCGCACAGGCTGGTGTGCTCCAGTATATGGGCAACGCCTGTTGAATCCATGGGTATTGTCCGCAAGGCGACCAGAAATACATTTTCAGGATTTTGAGCCGCGATATGATAGTGCAGTGCCCCGGTAACTTTGTGGTGGTATTCCTCTACGGTGACATTCAAAGATTCGATGGTTTCACTGCGACGCCATTCGAAAGCTGGATGTACCTCGCCAGGTTTGCAGGTGTTATCGCTGGTTATATTGTCTTGCTCAGTCGCAGTTGTATTCATGAATATGGGTCCGGCCCTGAAAATGAAGAGACGCCTATTCTACCCTGACCGTATGGTCCTCGCCATGGGTATTCACAGTAACAGCACTGTTAGTGCAGTTCTATTGAGTAGTGTCGTGATGGAGGCCTAAACCGGGCAAAAGAAGGGTTGAAAATAAGTAGATGTCGCCAGTTAGGTCAGATTTAGGCGTGGGGACGGAAATCCATGGGGCAGCACATGATATCTACCGCACTGTCCCCAGCGAGACGCAAATCAATAAAAAATACTGATCATATCGGAAAATTGTTTGCCTGCCTCTTCCAGTAGTGCTTCATGGTCAAATTTGTCTGGCTCGATCCCAGTCTGTATCCAGGCCTCGTCTGCGATCACCAACTCAGTCATTGGTAGTTCACAAAAGGCCCCGATTTCAGTGTGGTTTGCCAAGGCGTTGGCCATGTGGACGATAGCTGTTTCCATTGATGCTTGTTCTGCCATGGCGGGTTGGTGGTGGTTGGCAACTGCATCACAGATAGGGTCAGGTATATGCCATAATTTCATCAGTAGTCCTCCTATGGCGGCATGACTGAAGCCGAATTCGCTGATTTCTGACTGATGCAGAACATCCTCATCCCCTTTGGATTTGATCAGTAATTCTTTCGCTACCTGAGGCGCCCGATGGTAGAGGATCAAGCTTCCGATGTCGTGCATTAGACCTGCAACGAACAGTCTTTCCGGATGGAGAACATTCAGACGCTTGGCCAGGAGGCGACTGAGGACACCAGTGTATAGACTGTGACGCCAGAAGGTGTCCATGTTGACCACATTGTGAGGGATGTAGGAAAAAGTTTTAACTGCCGTAATGGCTATGACCATGCTGTACAGTTCACTAACGCCGATGACCGCAATGGCGCGTGATATGGTGTCAATTTTGGATGAAAAATTATAATAGGAACTGTTGACAATTTTCAGCAGACGAAGTGAAAGATTTGGGTCCCGGCTGACGACTTCGCCAATAGTGACGGCAGATGGATTGTGAGATTCAATCAGATCGAAGACCTTGATGCAGACATCTGGCGGAGACACAAGCCCCGATACTTCATTAACCCAATTGGAGGCGTTAGTATCATGTTCGGGTTGCGCTACTTCCGTTGTTGTGGCGGATGGATTAGTTGAATTCATACCAAGATCCCTTTTTGAATTGGCCATGTGCGATATCGCGATGACTGTTATCGTTTCCCACACTGATATATAACCTGTATAACGACACCCGCAAAAATTAATTTAGCTGTCCCCAGAATGTCGTCGTTAAATCCGGAAAAACCGGGGTCGGACTTCAGTTTCTAGTGTTTTGAAAGAAACTGAAGTCTGACCCCGGTTTTTTCACCCCGGTTTTTCTATGGGTTGAGCCAGCGGGTCGTTTCCGGGAAAAAATGTGCCACGCCTTCCAATACCCCTGCTGCGTAATTCCCGTTCATTCCCAGATACCCACCCTTCGGCAGATAGAGGCAGTTGCTCAAGTTTTGCGCTGCCAGACTTTGCTGTGCCGTCAAGCGGACATCTTCCCGTGCGTTAGCGACAAGAATGGATTTTAAACCACTACTGAGAACTGGCAGGTCATTGCCGCTGTCCCCTGCGAATACCATGCGATCTTGTGTGATTCCCAGTTTCCGTCTCAAAAACTGGATAGCATGCAGTTTATTGGCGCTGCGTGGCAGGATATCCAGCAGGCCTATCGTCTTGATATCGTCAATGCTCCAAATCAGGTTGGCCTGTACGCCATGTGCATGTAAGCGGTTTTCCATTTCCGGGAGCAATTTTGTTGTATCCACGTCAGCTGGGAGGTAATAGCTCAATTTATACCGGTTCTGTTTTGTGTCCTCCTGTAGCTTGAGTTCCTTGATATCTAGAAACAATTGTGTGATCTGGTCGTGCCCCATGCCAGCCCAGTCTGGCGCAATCTCAGTGTGCCATGAGTCTAATTTTTGCCACTGGTGGTTAATTTCATAGATCGTCGAACCCACGTCACCAATGGCAAAATCCGGGATAGGGAGCTGATATTCCTGAATTGCCTCAAGCAGTAAGGACTTATCGCGACCGCTGACATAGGTCAGCAGCAATTGAGGATGACTGGCCAGTGAGGTGAATAGCGCTCGTGCCTGATCAGATTCAGGCAGATGCCCATTCGGTAGAATCGTGCGATCAAGGTCTGTACAGAGCAAGATGGTTTCGGTCATGATAGTAGCCTGATCAGGTAATTACGCATAATTGCAGGAGTATCAGTGTAATGGAATCACCCGGGACATGGGAAACGGTTATAGTTGCTATTCTGGCCCTGGCGCTGGTCTTTTACCTCCGTCCGGGGATCAAGGCTGCTCTTGAAAAGAGCAAAAAAACTGAGGAAAAAGACTGGTCAGGGGTCCTGATTCCTATCGCTTTTGTCGTGTTATTTGTGATTTTCCTGATTATGATCCAGTAGTCGGCATATGAGAGCATTAGCCTAGAAAATTTTCCGGGAGTGATTCAAGATGTTAAATCATGACAAAACAGAAACCCTGCAACGGCTATGGTGGGAATCCCTGCGCGCCCAAGGGGCCGATATCGAGCAACTGGACTGTATCTCGCCGTCTGTAGCGCATGGGATACCCGCTAAAGATTTACAATATTTACATCAATTAGACAGCGATCTGCGCTTTATTCCTGGCTTAGGTTTGGTGTGCCTGCGGGTATGTGATACACCACCGGGGTTATGGCATATTTCCGCAGATGTCCTGAATTGCCTGGAAACCCTGAAAGAACAGACCGTAACTGCCTGGTGGGCCATATTGTTGGTCGCGCGTATTAGTGGCGAAGGGGCGCAAGGCTATATTGTCAATGACCTGCAGTCGCAACCTTTTAAGAGTACCCCGCAGGTTGATGGCAATGATTGTCAGATACAGGAAAGGCGCCACCTGGATTCCACCCGAATGATACTCTCGATAGATAAGCTGGCCAGCATTCTGGCGCGACGGTTGGCTTAGTCCAGCCTATTGTCATCAGGATCTATCCAGTTGATTTCCAGCGCAGTCTGAGGGCCGATCATTGCCTGAACCAGACTTTTTGGGATGACTGCCTGTGTTTCGGAAACGGGAATTCTACCACCCATAATTTCTGCCATAGACTGGGGGTACAGGGGCTGGCGGTCAGGATCGGCATAACCGATCGGAAAGAGAGGCAGGTTGTCGGCAGGGTTATATTTGTCTGTGGCCCCCACGGTATGGAGAAGCTCATGTGCAATCACCACGTTATTTTTGGACATAAATTTCCTGCCAGCGTAAGCCTGTACAACACCGATCAGTCCTTTTTCGAGACCCACGGAATGAGGTAATCGTGGATGGGTTTTAGGGTCAAAAAAGAGCACAAAAATTCTAACTTCCGGTGTGGGTCCCTGGTAGTCATCTACGCTGAATACCCAGTACCTTAATTTAAGACTCCACAGCATGGTATCCAGAATATTGCTATTTTTAGGGAGCGCTGGCGGAAGGCCCTTAATCTGGGGGGCGAGCCTGACGTCAATGAGGCTCCTCAGTTTAATATCATAAAGCTGGCCTTGGGTGCTGAAAAACGCTTCAAGAGGGGTAAAATTTTCTCTAGTAAGATTATTGACATATTTTTCAGTAGACAGGCTCAGATCACCATTGACTGGGTATATGACCACCCGCAGGGTTCGCTCCCAGTCGCGCGAATGGACCTTGTCCAACCAGGCATTCATCGCAACGATAAATAAGACGCCAAGGAGGGCGGCAATGCGTATTTTTCTGAACATCGTAGGAATCTATTGAGTTTTATTCGTTTGAAATGTTATCGACGAAGCGCCGCTTAACTGAAATATAATTACCTGAAATGCGCGACGGGATAGCCTCACAATTTTCCCCATTTCGCATCACGTATCAGGCATTGTATCCAAGGCCGAAAGAGGTAGAATACGAACCAGATCAGAGTAGTAGATGGAATATGACCCGAATAAGTAAATTTTTCCAGCCAACTGTCATGGCTGTTATTGTAGTCTTGATTGCTCAGGTGTTTGTTGTGATGACAGCCCGGGGGGCAGAGTTTCCTGTGCCTGCACCGGGGAACGATATTGTGGGCGATGTCCTTGTAGTGTCCGCGAGGGAAGGTGAGACATTGCTGGATATTGCGCGTGCGCATGATCTTGGATACAACGAGATTGTCGCAGCCAATCCAGATGTGGATCCCTGGTTGCCCGATACTGGAGCGGCAATAACCATCCCGACGCGGTATGTTCTACCCAATGCGCCCAGATCCGGGATCGTGATCAATATTGCAGAAATGCGACTCTATTATTACCCGCCACCGACTGGGAGTCTTCATGACATTGTGATGACCTTTCCGATAGGAATAGGACAGGAAGGTTGGGCGACTCCGGAAGGGGAGGCCCGCATTATCGTTAAAAAAGAAAACCCTGTCTGGACTGTGCCGAAATCAATCCGGGAGGCAAGCGCGGCGCAAGGAGAGCCATTGCCAAAGGTTGTTCTGCCGGGGCCGGATAACCCGTTAGGAAAATATGCGCTCCGTCTGGATATGGTCGGTTATCTAATTCACGGGACGAATAAACCCTTTGGTATCGGTAGACGAATCAGCCATGGCTGTATCCGCATGTATCCAGAGGATATTGAGGTGCTATTTCGCAGGGTTGAACTCGGCACTCAAGTCTCGATCATTAATCAACCGTACAAGCTTGGCAAGGAAAATGGCGCCTTATATCTTGAATCACATGAACCTGTTTTCGAAACCGGTGAACCGGCGCGGAGTAATCTGCCTGAGATTATTCATGCTCTATCAGCCATGACCGAATCAGCACGCAGAGAACAGATTAAAGAAAAGGCTATGACGGATGCCAGTCGGCACGAAGGCATTCCGCATTATATCAATGAAGTCAGGATTGAGTTAGAGGATGAATCTGGCGAGGGCTGGATGTTGCAGGTTGGCGCATTTGCTAATGCGGACAATGCAATGCGAATAGCGGACGCGATGAATTGGCTGGAAATGCCGGTGTCCATCAAAGTGCGGCTGGATGACGGGTATTGTCATGTGCTCATTGGGCCGTTTCCCGGGGAAGAGCAGGCAAACGATGTACTACGACGCGTCTTCAGGCAAGATGGCATCAAAGGCCTTATATACCCGGCCGGTCGTCATGGTATGTTGACGAGTTGCGTTTCTTGACGACGCTATGCCAGTACCACTATCCAGGTGGTTCGGCATAGCATCATATGTATGCCTATTTAGCGATCGATTTTTCGAACATTCGCTCTGCTTTTTCTTCGGCGCGTGCGGCTGATTCTTGTGCTTCTGCGGCATCCTGAAGCGCCTGAGAGGCATCCATTTGTGCCTGAGAGGCCAAATTCATCGCTTGCTGCGCCGTATCTGCTGCCTGAGAAGCTTCAGATGCTTCGGAGCGCGCCTGGTTAGCCGTACTCATAGCCTCCTGGGCAAGTGCCTTTGCCTCGTCAGCCGTT
>QIGV01000229.1 GCA_003230085.1 Gammaproteobacteria bacterium | reverse complement strand
GCATTGCCGCCCAGTTTTGATAGCCCATAGGTCAGTCCCAGGTTGAAAATAACCATACCAATGATGGTGAGCGCGATACCAAAGAATACTTCACTCTGATTTTTTATATCTTCTTTTAATACGAATTTAAGTACCAGAAATAAAAAAATAACGAGTGGCAGTATGGCGCGAATGCCGAGGATGATCTCTGTGCCCGGGCTGCTTTCATACCAGGCAGGTGCTGTGATCGCACTTTGTGCGACCACGCTCGCTTGTCTGGCAGCTTCGATTATTTCGGCAGGTGTGATCGTAAAGGAAACATAGAATGAGAGTAACAGGACGCCGAGAATAGGAAACAGGGATGCCAGCGTGACGATGCCGAATCCGGAAAGTCCCGAGTCGCCCTTGCCGGCTGCAGATGCGATACCGATACCCAGGGATAATACCAGTGGCACGGTGACCGGTCCGGTAGTGACGGCGCCGGCATCCCAGGCCAGACCGAGAACTTTCCATATTTCCGGGTCAGCAGCACCGTATACGGTCAAAACCAGCAAGGGTATCAAAGTCACATAGATCAGTGGTTTCAGACTCCAGCCATATAGAAAACGTAAGGTGCCGACCACTGCTGCCAGACCGACGCTGGCGCCCACCACCAGTACCAGTATGTCTGACCAGTCATTTAGCAGGAGATATAAATAGGGCGCGCGTTCGGCTGAAATATTCTGGCCAGCAGCTTTTAGCGCCCCGATAGCAGGCTCGGCAAAGGTGACACCGATTCCCAATAGCAGGGTAATAAACAGCACCAGAGGCAGCGGAGATTTTTGCGGCAGGCTATTGCCGATTAAGGTCCCAAAGGGCATCAGTCCGAGCTTGAGCCCCTCCATGAAGAACATCAATCCGATCAGTACAGCAACCAACCCGGCAGTAATGATCGACGCATCTTCTATGCCCTGCTTGAGGAACAGAATTTGAAACAGTACCAGGTAGGCGGCAAGTGGGATGATCGCCTTGGCCTGTGCCATAAAGCGCACAGAGATATAGGGCTTGAGTAGTTTAAGAATTTCTGCGGTCGTCAGGTGGACGCGCGAAGAGGGTTGAGGGACAACATTACCTGCGCCATCGGTGATAGGTGCAGGTAGCAGGTCATTGAGCCTGACTTCATGGTGCTCTGCAGTTAGTTCCCGTTGATAATCACCGAAACGGTAGTGATTTGGCATGTGTGCTCTGTATCGACCATGTATGTTGCATTATTGTATCTACTTCTGATTATTCCTTCCATGAATAATTTTCATCGCTGCCCATTGTGGAGGACAGGTGTTTGCATTAAATGCAATGATTGCCCACAAAACTATCATGGTCTGCAGGTTCAGAAGGGCAGTTTGATGCTGTCATTTACTGCTCACTATACTCATCGGAGCTTATGTTCTAGAATGGAGAGAATGGTTTTATACCCTCAATCTCGAATATGGCCCGCCTGATTTTCGCTAAAACCCTGCGTCATTACTATGACCGCTCTATTGTCCTGCGCCGTACCGCCTGGCTGCTGGAGGCGGCATTGGTCGGGACCTTCTGGAGAGGCTGCGCTTTGCTGCCAGTAGAGTGGACGGCCAGGCTGGGGCGACGCATGATGACCGTTCTCGGCCCACGTTCCAACAAACATCGACAGGTGCTGCGTAATTTACATCTCATGTTTCCCGATAAAGGGGCAGCGGAGCTGGCGACCATTGCTCGTGAGTTATGGGGTAATATTGGCACCGTTCTTGGTGAATATCCTCATCTGCGCCGCACGATTCACGTTCAGACCACAGAACGGGTAGAGATTGAAGGTAGGGAGCACCTGGATCACTACCTGGGGCAAAAACGGCCAGTAGTATTTGTTACCGCCCATCTTGTGAACTGGGAGATTCCGGCTTCCACCATAATTTTTTCAGGTTTGCCACTGACTGCGGTCTATGGCCCGCTACAAAACCCCTATCTTGATAGGCTACTGTACGGTTTCCGCAATGTAAAAGGGGTTCATCTAATTAAGAAGGCCGATAGTATCCGGCTTCTCTATCAGGCGCTGGGCAAAGGCCATGCAGTGATCATCTTGCCCGATCAGCGGGTCGATGGCAGTAAGTCCGTTCCTTTTTTTGGGCATGACGCCCAGACCACCGATAGTCCGGCCCGACTAGCGCTGCGCTTTGACTGTGATTTAGTGCCAGTGCATGTGGAGCCACTGGGAGGGACGCGCTTCCGGGTTACATTCCACCCCCCTATTCAATCTACGGAAAAGGCAGCAACTGTTCATGTGCAGGCTCTGGATATGACCCGGCAGCTCAATACCTTGTTCGAAACCTGGATTCGGGAACGGCCTCAGAACTGGCTGTGCACCAAGCGGCGCTGGCCGAAGCAGGCCTATGGCAACGATGCCGGATTCTGAAATATACTGTCTTTAAAATGAGTTTTACCCTATAAAATAAGCTTTTTTTAGCGCTGGTTGCATTCTGAAGTGCAATGACTACCTGATTAATGGTACTATACTCACTCAGCTACTGAATCTATAGTTGACCTGAGTTGCAGAATTGAACCATATATAGAGCAAGCAGAAGTTCTTGCATGCTCATCAGGAGAATCTCCATGAGAAACGTCAAGAATAGTGTCAAATTCCTTTTTATCTCCGTAACCGCCTTGTTTTTGATTGCCTCCTGTGGTGGTGGCGGAAATGGTGGTGCTACGAGCACTACCATAGGGGTTGCTACAGGCACTGTTACCTTGCTGGTCACCGATGGGCCAACAGATGATTTTAATGCAGTCAACCTGACCGTTACACGTGCTGAACTGTTGTCTGATAGCGGCATGGTGACCTTGTTCGACGGATTAAAACGCTTTGACCTGCTGCAATTGACCAACGCGACCGAGATATTTTCTGTTACAGAAGTGCCAGCTGGGTTTTACAATAAGATACGCCTGACCCTCACTGAGATTGAACTGGTCCTGAAAGACGGAACAAAGGCCTATCCAAAATTACCAGGGAATGGAAAACTGGATCTCAACCCTTCTACCAGTTTCCTGGTTACCTCGGCTAATCCAATCATGATCCAGCTGGATATGGATGCCGCAAAATCCATACAAGTGGTTAACAGCCGGGGTGGTGCCAGCTATCAGTTCCGTCCTGTCGTTTTTATCAAGATCATTAAAGGTAGTTTTGATACCAAGCTAGTTCGCCTGCAAGGCACGGTGAGTAATCTGGATAGTCTTCTTAATGAGTTTGACCTGTGCCTCATCTATGCACAGGGATATTTTATTGATGATGGCAGCCAAGGTAATAATCCCTATTGTGTACAGGTCAATACTATCGATAACGAGGCCTCTTTTTTTGACGCTGTAGCCGAGCCTATTAGATTTGGCGATCTTAATAATGGTGATGTTGTCACTGTAGTTGGCCGTATTGCCTTTGACGGAATTTATCCGACTGCAGCGAGCCGCGCGAAAAGTGATGACGATTCTACGGATGATGATTCTATAGATGACGACTCTACTGACGATGATTCATCTGATGACGACAGTTCTCCCGTAAAAATGGTGTTGGCTGCAGAAGTTGTCTGGCTCGGTCACTACCTGGAGCTCAATGGAATTGCGCGTTCAAATGTCACGACGGACATGAGTAGGGGCGAGTGGTTTAAATATGAAATACTTTCCGGAGGCGGTATTGTATCGGGTGCATCCATACCTTCTATCCTTCAGCCGGGCTCTAAATTATTTTCTCCTACAGGCATTTCTCTGGATTCATCGTCAATACAGGCAGATGTCCCGACGATTGTGAATGGTGTTCTGGATCTCAAAACAGGTGATTTGAAAGGGGTCTTATTTATTCTGGATACTGAAGTGCCAGCGAAATTGGATCAGCTTATCGGTATTATTGGTGATATTTCTCCTGATTTCTCAAGCATGATTCTACAGACAAGTAGTGGTGATCGCAGTGTCAATATTAGCACTAGCGATACAAAAGTTTTTGAGGTTAGCTTTTCTACCAATAAAAATGCTAGTTTTACACAAATGACGCCCTATGACCTGCGTAGTGGCCAGCAGGCAAACGTGTTCGGTAATAAGCTGAATGATGGTAGTCTAGACGCAGACACTATCATCTACGAGGAAGGGGGCGCGTCGATTCAACCGCTGCCCTAATGGGGAGGGTGCTCAAACGGTATTAGCGGGTTGATGTTTCCATTCCGCAGCCCTCTGTAAGGAGATCCATGGTGAAGCCAACCTCGAACGGGGCCCAAATCCATGTAGATGGCCAAGGCCTGCCGAGACGAATTTTTTTAATTCTCCTGCTGATTGAAATATCCCTCGTAGTGCTCGACGCCGTCGTGAACTATGGTCGATTAATCGATGTCGGTCCGGTGCGGCGATTATTCAATATTGCACGTGAAGATGGCCTGGCAACCTGGTTCATGGTGACTCAGACCTTTATGGCGGGTCTTGTCCTGTGGTTGATATTTCTGGTGCAACGCAACCACTCCGCGAGCCGCGGGAACACGATGGCTTGGGGGTTTCTGGCCATTTTTTTTATTTATATGGCTGCGGATGATGGCGCTGAAATCCATGAGCGTCTGGGATCAACATTCAAGGCATTGTACCCCGCCGGCCAATCAGCACCCAATGGCGCCTTATTAAATCAGTGGCAGGGTATATTTCCCAGCTATGACTGGCAGCTGGTGGTGTTGCCACTGCTGGCTGGTGCTGGCTTGTTCATGGTTTTTTTCCTGCATCGTGAGCTCAGGGATCGAGGCGCTCGAGTAACATTGTATCTTGCCGTCAGTATTATGATTGCTGCAGTCGGACTAGACTTTATTGAAGGGCTAGACCACCAGCACGCCTGGAATGTGCAGGTCTGGATAGTAGAAAATTTTCGAATCAGTGCAGATACAGTCAGGCATTTTTCTAAGTCTCTGGAAGAATTTCTTGAGATGGCCAGCATGTCCTTATTGCTGTCATTATTTATTTATCACCTGATCCAGAAGGTCAGGCCGCGATTGACGATAATGCTCAGGTAATAATACCTGTCTCCATTTTAGCCAAAGGCAGCCTGCCATTAGGGCAATAAAAAATCCCCCACTCGTGGTTGAGTGAGGGCTTTTCATCGGGCCGGGTTGCTACTTAAGGTAGCGGATTTCTACGCGCTTATTCGCGTTTCTTCCTGCCTGAGTACCATTGGTGGCAATAGGCTGGCTCATACCGTAGCCTTTGGCGACCACTTTATTACTCTTTACGCCTCGGGAAATAAGATATTCTCGCACTGCTTCTGCTCTTGCCTGAGACAAGTTCAAATTATGTTCAGCAGAGCCAGTGGAGGAGGTATGTCCCGCAATTTCTACTTTCTTGTCTTCCTTCACGACGCGGTCTGCGATGACATCAAGTATCGGCTTGGCTTCCATTTTAAGTTCAGCAGAATCTCTTTTGAAAGTGACACCAGGAAGGCGCTCTGTTTTTCTGTAGAGTTTTGCCACTGCCGCCTGGGTCTGTAATAGCCCAATTTGTGTCCCAACGATTTCCGATTGCATTTCTTCACTTTGAAGCGCCAAGGCAGAAGTTCTTGTAGTACATTGTGAGGCGACTGTTTTTCTTGCGCTGATGGCATTCTCAGCGGCAGCGATGCCTCGTCTGTATTCAAAATCGTCCACGCCTTCAGCATCGGCCTTTGCCAGTATCGTCTGGGCCTCTGACAGTGAAAGTGCCGCCTCATGGAGCGCGACAACACAGGCGCCATCAGAACCGGATTCTGCCTGGCTGACTAATGAGCGCATTCTATCGATGTCTTGTGGTTGTGACGCACAGCTCACGGTAAGCACCGAGGCGATGCCTATCGATAATGTTCGTAGATTTATTTTCATGACCACTCTCCCTATTTATTATTGAATATATTATTTGATTGAGTAAAACACGCCTCAAACAAATGGCATCTATGAATATCAATGCCTATAAAATTACCTGAGTATTGTGCGCTATTTTTTATTCATATTAAAGAATATTTAAAATAGTTAACGCACAGTAATGAGTTGGAGTCTAGTTTTTGACTATTCGCGGGGAAATCTGTCGGTGGTCACGATAGGGCGTCTGCGCATTTTCGCCGGGTCCATGTCGTAAGCAGTGCTGTCGTTTATAAAATCATGGCACTTGTCCGGATCATATTTTGTCGTGCTGCTCATGGCCTTTAAAGCCTGCTAAAATATAGGGGTTTTTAGTGGGGGGGGAGTTCGTTCGGGATGCTTAATGAAAGGTATTCCTCAGTACTACTTTATCCAGTTTGAGTACTACATCACTCATCATCCCAAGGTCGCCGCGTAACTCCACTGGGACCCGCAGTTCCTTATCCACGAGTAATTTAACAGGTCCTGCCAGTCCGGCAAGTTGCAGGGTGCTTTCGCTTTTGGATTGCCCCAGGGGATGGGCTTGTATTGCAAGCCGCAGTGATTTCCGCTTGCCCGTGATACGTTGTGTTGCTTGGCCATGCCGCTGTGCCTTGAAATTAGACTTGATGATTTCAGTCGCCTCATATTCAACCGTGACGACATGCAGGCTGTCATTGAAGTATGCGATGAACTCGATTTTGTCTCCAGGGTTTTTAAATATGGCCATCGAACTAATATAGAGCAGAGCAGAGGTATCGGAAAACACTCGGTCTTTGAACCGCTGCTCTGGATAGCGATCGAAGCGCTTGTTAGTATCTGTCCATTGTTCAGCCGCCAGCTTCGCCTCGCCTTGCCTGGGTTTTCTGCGCATGATGAAAACACCCTCATTGGTAAAACGGTATACCTTATGTCGTTCATCACCTTCGGTGGATTCATGCCGGACACGTTGCAGTGCAACTGCATTATCCGAGTTAAACAATAACTGTGTGTGAATATCATTATCGCTTATGAATGATGATGAGAAATCAATCAATAGAACATGCGGCGATGGCATTATTCCTTGTCCCTGTTCGGGCTTGATCAGTTTGGTTTGGGCGTCTTTATCAGTCAGTATGGTTATTCCTAAATTGGCTGAGAATGAGAAGCCCAGTATCGAAGTATTGAAATCTAATTGAGACCATGTCAGGTGTTGAACTTCATAGTATTTAAGTGACATGTCGGATGAGGAAGGGCCATCTGCAATGACAGTGCTGGATATGCCCAGCATCAGTGCTGTTGGCAGTAACAAGGCCGCTAATCGTATTATTAGCGTGTTGCTGCGATTTTGTTGAGTGGCCATGTTTTAAGCGGGCTCCTGATCTTTAACTCTTGCTATTGTGTCGGCCAGTTTCCAGTCTTCAACAGTATCGATATCGATGGCGGCTTCCGGTTGCGGCATGATAATCACGCCGATGCGCAGGTCCAGCCGCCTTGAAATTCGCTGCAGACCTTCCTCCAGTGTCAGCCAGCCAAAGGCATAACGGATAATCGCTGTCCATCCGGCAGCACTGACCACACGAAAGGGGTTTTTTCTCTGCTTTTCAATATGCACCCAGAATTTGGCAATGCTGCGGCCGACCGGGGTGGTGAAGGCAAACATATTGCAGCCGCTAAAACTGCCGTTACGAAATTTTAAAGCCGTTCTTTTGGTATTGGGGTAGGTCTGTATGATGTTGTCATAGTCTGCCAGACCGACCACGACATCGTATTCGCTATTGCGTGCGCGTTCGCAAAAATAATTCAGCATATCGGCATCTAATAAGGCATGGTCTGCAGTCGTAATGAGGATAGGGTTAGATGTCGGTATTGATTGCATGGCATGGCAGGCACTCAGGCTGGGGGTCTGCTGGTTTTCGATCCACTGAAATTCACCTGTTTCGATTGCCTTGATCAGGCCCGGGTCTGCCTTTAGTATTGCCCAGGGGGGACCGCATAAGATGCGTTGATCCACAAATCGGCTTTCCCCTAATGCTTCCAGTACGCGCCGAACCATGGCCTTGCCAGCTACGGGGATCAGTGCCTTGCACTTTGAGTTGGCAGCTTTTAACAGGGGGTCATCGGGCCTGCGGTCGCCGGCCAGGACGATGGCAGTAAAGCGGGTTTCTATTGTCATGGTGTTAATGTTGAGTGGTGTGCTAAAACGGCTGTGCCTGTATTAGAAGATGTCGCTAGTGGCAAGTCTTACAAGCACAATTCCTTTTGATAGATATTGTAGCGTTTATAGACGACACCGCCGACTGATTCGATGATGTTGCGCATCCCAGCGTTATCTTCCAGGATCCAGGACATTTCCACTTCGGTGATACCACGCTTTAATACTGCATTGCGCACCGCATCAACGACAAGAAAAGCCAACCCCGGCCCAAGTCCGGTGTGATGATAGCATTTACGCACGCCCATGAGTGGTATCCGTGCACTACCAGGATATTTTACTTTCAGGCGCCATAGCAATTTTAGCCAGCCGCCGGGAAACAGTTTGCCATCAAGATCTTTGATGGCCTCATTGACATTGGGGAGGGCGACAATCATGGCCGCTGGTTCCCCATCAATTTCCGCAATCTGCACAAAATCATCTCCTACCAGCATCAGAAGATTACGCCCGATTTCCTGGAATTCTGCAGCAGTGAAGGGAACGAATCCCCAGTTTTCCGACCAGGCGTCATTGAAGATGTCACGCATGATTTCCAGTTCTTCCTTGATTTTTTTACGGCGCAGAGGTCGAACAGTTGCTGCTTTATTAGCGATACGAACCAATCTGGTCATTAGTGCCGGGATTTTAAATTCGGGATGGATAAGATAGGCGAGTAGTTGTTTTGCTTGAGTGTAGCCCTGGCTTTCAATATGTGCGGCATAGTACGGGCGGGCATGCCCCATCATGACCGAGGGGGGGGTGTCAAAGCCTTCGACCAATAGGCCACATTCTTCGTTGATTGAGAGGTTAAACGGGCCTCGAATTTCGCTCATGCCCTGTTTGACTAGCCATTTTTCGGCAGTTTCCATGAGTATGGCAAAGATTGCCGGATCGTCTATGGCTTCCAGCATCCCGAAATACCCACATTTTTCAGGATGGCGATCCAGGTACATCTGATCAATTTGGGCACTAATGCGGCCAACGGGCCGATCACCATCCATTGCCAGCCAGGCCTGCCAGCGGGCATGCTCGAAAAACGGATTCTTTTTGGACAGATGTTGCTGGCGCTCAAGGATCAGAGGTGGGACCCACATCGGGTCTTGTTGATAGATCGACCATGGGAGGCGAATAAATTCCGTCATGGCTTTGCTCCCTTCTACGGGGATGATTCGGTAACGATTCTGGGTGGGTGGCATGGGTCTGTAATTATTAAGGTTGATCAGCGCTGTTAAATTCCAAGTGTGCTTAGTGTACCGGCAATTAAAATCTAATGGCAGTTCTCGTGTGTGGGCCAGAGTAAAGTCGTTGACCTGTCGTGCCGATAGTGTCCTTCTTATGCGGAGATAAGGTTTTTATCCTTATATATGGCAGCTGATGGAACATTTAGGCAAAGTTTAGCGTTTAGTTTGGATGATTGTTGCGTAAATTTGAATTGGGCTGGGGATTAATAACCCTGAATGAGCGCCCAAGAGAAGTTTGCTGAAGTATGAGTCTAATGACTAGGCTTGAGAAGTCTACTTGACAGATTCTGTGATGGGCTCGACAGATTGCAACCCAATCTCAGCGATATCATCTATAAGTTTGCGTTTCTCTATCAAAAACGCAAGAATGTGCACCAAATGACGGGCGGCGAAAATTGTTGTAAAAAAACAACAAAATTGCGCTAAATTCATACACTGAAAAATTATTAATTAACCACTTGATATGGTTGTGAATTGCATGTATATTTGCCGGAATTTGAAACATGCTAGGAACTAAAACCAACAGTTGGAGTATTTAAGGAGGTTAATTTGGATCTAGAGACGACACCTACCGCTAATACTTTGCCGTTCCGGGCGGCCGATTTTTCCAATCTTGCGGAAGCTTTGGATTATGCGGCGCTAGGCGAAACCGGGTGCAACTTCTATTCAGGAAGGGGCAAGGTCAATGCAGTACTGTCCTATGCCATATTGCGCCAAGAGGCACGCATACTAGCACGGCGCTTTGCCGGGCTGGGCATGATGCGCGGCTCGCGCGTCGCACTGATTGCTGAAACCAATCCGGATTTTCTGCGCTTCTTCTTTGCCTGCCAGTATGCAGGGTTGGTGCCTGTCCCATTGCCAGTCCCGATCAGCCTGGGCAGTCACAATGCTTATGTTGCCCATTTGCGGTCGATGCTGGAGAGCTGTAATGCCTCCGTAGCGATTTCGGCTGATGGATTTCTGCCATTCCTTAATGAGGCGTCTGCAGAGCTGGATATGGTCTTCGTTGGGGATTCAGCAGACTTTGAGAAATTCCCCGAATTGGAAGCGGAGCTGTGCCCCCTTGATTCCTCGGAGCTGGCCTACATTCAGTATACGTCTGGTAGCACGCGGTTTCCCCGCGGCGTCATGATTACCCAGGCGACGGTATTGAATAACCTGGCAGGCATTATCAGAGATGGACTGAAAATAGGCCCGGGAGATCGTTATGTCTCCTGGTTACCGTTTTATCATGATATGGGTTTTGTTGGACTGGTGCTGGTGCCTGTGACTTCGCAATTATCCGTTGATTATCTGGGTACGCGTGACTTTGCCATGCGGCCTCGCCAATGGCTTTCGCTGATGAGTAAGACAAAGGCCACTATCTCTTTCGGACCTCCGTTCGGGTATGAGCTGGTTGCGCGGTGTATCCGTTCAGATGAGGCCAGTAAGCTTGATCTGAGTGCATGGCGTGTCGCAGGCGTGGGCGCAGAAATGATTCGCGCGGAACCGCTAAGACGATTTGCCAAGGCGCTGGAACCCAGTGGTTTCAATCCCAACGCATTTTTGGCTTGTTACGGCATGGCAGAGTGCTCGCTGGCCGTCAGTTTTGCGCCGCTCAATATAGGCCTTGAAGTCGATCGTATCGATGCGGATCACCTGGCTAAATGCCATGAAGCTTGACAGGTGCCGGGTGACGACAGTGAAGATCTTTC
>QIGV01000142.1 GCA_003230085.1 Gammaproteobacteria bacterium | reverse complement strand
ATCCATCAGTTGTTTGGATACAAATGCGGCGGTTTTCATTGTCTCCAGCATATGCCGGGATGCCACCATATACAATTTAGCGTTGCGCAGCTTACCAACCTCTGATTTGCAATACGCCTGCACCTCTCTGGCATCATCCAGACACTTGTTTATGATATCCATGGCCGATAGGGCCCCTGCACCAGCTACATCCTCGGGCCTGATCACCGCTGGAAGCTGATCGGTCACCGATTGCCCGCTGGACTGACTGGACTCTCCTGCCCGCTTCGCTGCTTTCTTCTGGACAAGTTTCGCGGCCATCCGTGCCGGTGCACCGCTTTCTACCACTTTAGCAATCCAGCGCAACCATGTCCTTTTCGGAATATCCGGATACTTTGACTGCTGTAGCTTACTGATATCCTGTTTCGGTCCGAACCTGGACAGCACACGGGAAATGTCCTTGTAGGCTTGTTCTCTGGTTTCCTTTGCTTCGGTCATTATCCTACTCCGATCTAAAATCAATCACTGCCCGCATATTTCTGCGTCAAACAGCCCGACAATCTCCTGTGTCCTGCCAACTTCATGATTCTCATTGCGGCCACAGTAAAATCCAGCAGCCTTGTCAGTCTTTAACATCAGACCACACAGGCAAAGCTCACGATAATCGCCCGGCTTCTCTCGACCGCAATCAGCACACCGGGCAACTTTATCGCCACTGTCAGTCGTCCGTTCCAGTACCCTGCCCAGACAGTCTGAACAAATATGGTCTGTGATTTCCCATTTCATTACTTCACGGATTTCAAATGGCGGCGCCTGACAGCCATTTCACCTTTGGTGACTCTCGCGTGTTTAACAGCCTCAAGCATCAGCGCCTTCGCATATTGCAGCTGTCTGTTCAGGTCCGCTGATACCACATGGGTCTGCCCACCGTGAAACTCCGGTTCCAACTCACCATTCGCCTCTGCTATAACAAGGTCCACACCTGCCTCAATCGACATTGAGAGACTTTTTTTAAACTTTTCAGGGTCGAACTTTAGTGGCGGTTCAAGTAAGGCATCACCCATGATAATTTCTCCCTAGTTGATGTTTTAGTCTACGCTCTGCACTGGGACTACGCAGATATTCCCACGGCAAGGGGTCCGTTGTGAATTCAGGGTCGATACCGGGTCGCCTGGTAGCAGCAGGCTGCAGCACCACGAGTGAAGTTTCATCCGGCGGCGACCCTCGGAAACTTCTGGGGTACGCCACCCTCAGCGAATACCAAGCCACGCGGCGTGCTATAGCCTTGATAAATCTCATGGGTGGGATAATAGGCGTGCGTAGTTTAATGACTTCGCACCCCGGCAGCCCTTTGATTTTTTCAAGGCTGAGGCTCACAGCATCTTCCATCGAATTTTCAGGTGAGTTCATAACTGCAACTCCTCTTCAAGGCAAGTTTTCACAGCCTCTATTTTCCAAAGGGCCTTATATACCGCCTCCTCAATTCCTGCGATGGCATACTGAACAGTCGACGTATCGACAAGAATACGGCCTTTACCATCTGTAGGATTATCATAGTCTGCTGTCCGCATAATGCCTAGCATGCCAGTAGCCTGTGCAAGGAGGTTTGATGCTTCATCAAGCCCTTCAACGGGTGTATTTTCTTCTGTCATGATATGTCTCCCTAGTTTTTACGTTTGGTTGGTTGGATGGTTCATGCCTGTTTCCTGGCAGTCTCAACGGCTGCAGCCCGAAGGTGTGCCTGATACTCCGCCATGTCATTGGTGTTGCTCGGGTTATAATTGAACTCGGATCGGCGTAGACACGCATCAGGGCAGTCAGCTTTTATTTCTTTCAGGATTTGTTCTGCCAGGGTGCGGTCATAGTACGGTTGAGTAAGTGTGTCTTTACCAGCACAAACATGAAACAGCGTGACAGTCAGTAGTTCTAAAGCAGATGCTTGCATGATCAAGCCTCCCATATTTATGAATGTGAACTGCCAGCCTTCTCAGCTTTTTTTGCTGATTCTAAAAGCTGAATGATGACGTAATGTTGGGACCGGTCTTCACTGGCTGCCCTAGCTTTGATCCACTTTTTCAGATCAGGCGTCATCCGCAGACCGAATGGTGTGACGTGTGATGTTTTCGACATTGTTACCTCCACTAATAGACTTCATTATAATATCTATTCGACTTCTTTATAATTTCTATATGATATTATAATGAAGTCGATACGAAGTATCCTACCTCTGACTTCATTATGGAGTCAAGCAGAAATTATAATTTTTTTGAATTCATTCTGATATCATCGATAAATGCCCGATGACATCCAGAAAACAGCCCTCAGATTACCCAGAGACTTGCATACAGAAATCCACGAAGCAGCGAAGGAAAGTGAACGGTCTTTTAACTCAGAAATCGTGTATCGACTGAAACGAAGTTTTGCAGGGCCTGAAGATGAAGAGATTTTGAAGATAGCCGACGAACTCTCTGCCCGGGTGCTGAAAAAGAAACGCTAACGCTTTCCGCCATGCGGCTTTGGCCGACCCCCTACTGAAATCTCAGGCATTTGAGTATCCAGTATCCTGCCCGACTGATCTTTCAGTGTGAATTCAACCGGTGCGATTTCCAGTTTAACTACTGATTGACTGCCAGCATCCATCCCACCAAATTCGGGTAGTTCAGACAAACGCATCTCGGGTCGCCTGCCTCGGTGGTTTCTAGCCATATCATCACGCCATTCCTCAGGTGTAGGAAGGCCGTCAAAGATAGATTTGCTACCCCGGTAACCGGGGGCCGACTTTCCACCCACCACACCACTCAGCACATCAATGGTGACATTCAATCCTGTAATGGCTTTTGTAACACCTGCTTTCAAGAAATTGGTAGTTGTAAGCAAGTTGGCGCCCGATTCAGTCAAGGCCCGCTTGAAGTTGACCATGGCATCTTGTGTTTCCATGCCGACATTCGTCTCACGGCTTAAGCCCGCCAGGGTATTGGCCAATGCTTCACGCAAACCTTTATCGGTAAAAAAGGTACCGGCCAGGCGGTCCTTATCCTCGGCAGAAACATCTTCGCGCGCCAGAATATCCGCCTTAACCTGTTGCAAGGCATCCGGGGTATCGGCGATCGCTAGTTTGGATAAGGCCTGAATACCAGTTGTGTTGAGTGTTTCCGGCGCAATGTTGAATTTATCCAGCATTTTCATCAGCGAACCGAATTTGCGTGGATCATCACTGACCTGGTCCATCGCCATTGCCTGACGCATGGATATGTTCATGAGGTTACCGGCGGCAGATGCACGTACAAAGGGGTTGGCGTACTGTTTTCTCAACTCTGAAAAGATCAATTCTGCATTCGTCGTATCACTACCCTCGCCAAACGCACGCTTTCGACTGCCAAACATCCCACCTTCAATCAGGTATTCCATCTTGAAAGGATCCAGCTTTCCTTCACGCTGCATCGCACGTAATAGGAATATCTGGCCAGCTTCACCCGCACCACCGCCCTGTCGGATCGCCTGATCCATTGTACCGAGTAACGCCGCCCCCGCCTGCCCCTGTAGTCCTGGACGGTTTGAGGCATTCATGGCAGCCTGCATCGAGGCGTAGGCATGGATGTTCGGGGAATCGACGATTGTGCGTTCTGATGTCTGCACCCATCCAATAATAGCGCTTAATACCTCATCGGCTTTCGACCACATGCCGCCCGAGGCAATGGCATCGGCAAAGACAATGCCCAACTCCTTCGCATTTAAACCATCACCCGCCTGGAACCAGCGTGCCTGCCCGAACAATTGAGAGGTTTGGTTTGGATCCATACCGAATGATCGGCCAAACCCGACTGCATCCCGTGTTTCCTCTACAAGTTTAGCGATACCACCACTCAACCCCGAGGCCTTGGCAAACGATTGCGCCAGTCTGACAGTCTCAGTATGCGTTAACTGCAGACCTTCACTCGATTCACGCAGCAGATCACGAAAGGTGGCGAATTCAGTTGAAGTATCTGCTAGTACACGCTTGAGTGTGTCAGCCTGAGTTGCCTCAGTTTGTGCTTCATCGATGGCTTGGCTGGCCACGCTCAGAACACCGCCCACTCCCGCCAGGGCTAGTAATGGTTTGATCATGGACTTCATACCGGGAATCGGCATACCACCCATACCACCAGACTTGCCGGTTTCATGAGGGGGTTGTGGATTCCAGCGTGAGCCGTAGGTGACATACCCAGCTACCGCATTAAAATGTCGCGCTCTACCCGCCTCATCACCTTTGAACTTCTCTTTGTGGCGCTGGTACCAATCGATGACATCTCTATAATTTCCTTGACTGACCTCTTTCGAAACACCGCCCACCCCCGCGCGACCAAGAGACCCTAACGACTGGAAATTTGATTGCAGCCTTCTGATATCATCGGCAAGACCCTTCAGCTCAGGGTGGGATAAGTCCAGCTCAGAGAGCGCTTTTCCTTCCTGGCCGACCCTACGCATGGCAGCAGTGATTTTCTCAAAAGCAGCAACAGCTTGAGATGGATCAGCAATGATAGGAATACGTGGCGCCATTATTTCACCTAATTACGGGTTTAGTAGGATTAATCTGAATAAAAAGACTGTCATGCGACCAGCGTATTCTTTCGGGCGGATGCCTGTTGTTTTTCAGCCGCGATTAGTGCGCTGTACACTGCGGTGATTTTTAGGTAGGTCTCAGCGTCCAGTGGGTCCATCGCCTCAATATCCCATCCATCCGGCGCACTTTCAGTTAACACAGTGAGTGTGGCGAACACATTTGATATAAAATCTAGCCATGGCGTAGGGTTATGAACACCGCCCGTCAGCACAGAATATTCCACACCAATACGCAGTTCATCCCGCATCGTTCGGCGCTTGAATGTGAAGGCGCCAATATCAGTTACATCTATTTTAGAAGCTGCTTTATTCATAAATAACCCCTTGCATCGTTAACACTTTCTGAAACATCACTACCCTGATCAACCGTCTTGATCAGGGTTACCTGGACTTTAGACTGATAAGTGCGGATAACGCCTAAATCAACCCGAGATTTGCATAGTGCTGCGCAAGATGATTTCTCTTTGTTTCAAGCAGGCTTGCCTCGTCAGCACTAAGTTCACCAGCCCGCATGCTTTTACTGAGGTTGCGGCTGAATGATGACAGGCTATCTCTGGCTGTCTTTTGAAGGCCTTGCAATGTTGGTTTGATCGACGCTGGTTTTTTCTTGGGCTTCTGAAATTGCTTATGAAATTCAGAGAGTGATTTCAAAAGATTACTCATCCCCATATCACTCGGCCTATAGTTGATAATTTCAATCGGCTCGTTGATAGCAGTGACCCTGTATACAGGGGTATCCTTGTGTGTTTCGTGAGTCATTGACTTTGATAACCTGACAGGCCCAATACTTGTATTCATGTACCCAGGCGGACATTGTTCCCGTTTCTTATTTTCTGCCTCTAGTACATCCAAAAGTTTTTCAAAACTCATCGTTCTATCCTCTTCATTGTTGAAAAATGGGCGGTGTCTCGTACCGCCGTGCCGACTGGGTCACCGCCGAAGAAATAGGGATAAACGGCCTCAGTTGCTGGTGTTATTCGGGTCCGCGCACCGCCAGCTGGCGTGGCTACTAACAAGTAGTGCATTAGATGCAACCCTCATGAGTTTCCGGAAAGACTCTTGAATTTTCGATTAGGTCATCCACATCTCTGGGATCATATCCAATCCGTTTTCCGATCTTAATGAAAATAGGTGGCAATCCCCTTTGACGGCGCTTTTGCAGAGATGACGGCGAAACATTCAGCAATGTCGCCGTCTCACGCTCGCTCAGTAATCGCTGCCTCATCTGGGTCATAAATAGTCACCTGCATTGTCATTTACTATCCATTTATCGTAGCGTCACGACATTCTGGGTGATATAGAAAAAGTTTGATTTTTTGGCCAACCCAGCCTCAAAAGCCTCATTCAGCTTTTCATCAGGTTGTTTTGAAAGCTCGTAGAGGGCCCCCCAGGATGGCGGTAAAAGCGACACGTGTGTCGTATTTGATATCACAGGGTTTTCTGATATCGACATCAACCTCTGCGCCGTCCTCTCAGAAAACGGCAACCCCTCAATCATCGGGATGAATTCGCCGTGGGGTAAGGATGCTTTTGCCAAAATCCTAGCCGCCCGGTCCTCGCGCTTCTCGACGGATTTGATGGCTTTATGAATGGCTGGTTGACTCACATCAAAGTCTGCTGCCAACTGGGTTTGTCTCTCCCCTGCCTTCGCCCTATCGAATATCTCTTTCTTCTGATCCGCCGATAACTTGGCGTGGGCTTTGGGAATACAACCATTACCGGTTTCGGTATTGGTTGTATTCTTGTTTAACCAGTCACTGACTGTCTGTTGCCCAACCCCCAGCGCATCCGCGATCCGCTCCTGGGTCCAGTCTTTCTGGTTTAGGGTTAAGGCTAGGGCCCTCACGGTATCCGAGCAAGTGGCGACAGATTAGTGAGCTGCTTCACTCGGATAAGGGCATATATATTCTTGATATGCTTTTCGATTCGCCTGTGTTCCGAGCTAACGAGGTCCATAAAAGACTTAATATTCAACGTCAACGCGCAGCACAGTATATTCGGACGCTCAAGGATGCCGGAATAATTACAGAGTTGCGTCCTGCAAGTGGCCGAAGGGCTGCACTAATGTCATTTGAAGATCTTTGGGAAATTACTGACCAGCAATAAATCTATATTTCAGTGTTCATGTAGGCGAATTAAGTCATGTCGTTGGTTGCGCTCCTCAAGCGCGGCGTGAGAGTGCAAGCATGTTGTTACCTCCTTGTAATATCAAATTGCTGCTGAATCCTATTCTATAACGCACTCACAACCCTTAGCCAGCCCCGCCAGCACATCGTCATGAATAATCCGGATATCAGGCTGGTCGTAATCTACGTCAGGGGTGTTATCCAGAAACTGCTTTTGCTGCTTGTAGGTGCGCACGGCGGCCTTAGTCTCGCGTTCACTCCACCCGTTTTCCTCTGCTTCACGGTTCATCACAACTTCGAAATTGTCATTATCCGACAAGGCGGTCAATAATACTGGTAACTTCGTTTTCTTTTTACTCATCGTTTTATCCTCTGCTGGCTGTTTTGTTTCAAAATATCCATATAACTGTTCATATAGTATTCCCCCCTAAAATGATATAACTGGTGTAAGTGATATAACTGGTGTAAGTGGTGTAACCCAGTAGTGGCAAGGGTTTCAGGGCACCGCTCTACCTATAAATGGCCTTTTCACCGTGTTTTCCATTTCGGTTCCACCAGTTTCACCACTTTCACCGGTTTTCACTTTCACCACTGGAAAGGGGGGAGCACTTTTCATCCGTTAGATGATACCGCTTGGCATTATGCTGGAGCGCATCTTGACGGTCCCAAAGTTTAAGTGGTGGCTTGCGATAGCGGTTCAACACATTTTCAACACTTCGCCGTCCGATGTGGTACGAATCCTTGCAATACTTAATTAGCTCAGTCTGCTGGTGTTTTCCGCATTTAATTGCCTCGATAATTGCCTCTATGTTGACTTTGTCTTTCTCTCGTTGGCGCTTCGTTTTGTTTAATGTCAGTACATCCACGTAATCATCAGATAAGGTTACCTCCCTATTTGGGCTGATATTGAATGTGATAGGCTGAAATGATCCGCGTACCTTGTCTGGTTTAGTCGATACTGTCATGCTGCCATCCTTGTTTTTATTTGGGACGAGGTAAATTAATTCATCTACGTCTGCGCGTAAATCGCCTGTACCCTCATAGATTGGCTGGCCATCTGAATCGTTGTATTTATTGGTATGTGCCAACAGAATGATCGTCATACCTTTTGCAGATAATCCTCGAAGAGTTTTGAGTAACTGCTTCGCCTTTGACTTATTAATGACATCGGTCATTTTTTTGAGTGTGTCGAAGATAAAAACGATTTCGCTGTAATCTGATTCAGCCTCGTTCATGGCCTCAAGTTGCCGTACTACATCGTCCATGGACATCCCGGCCTTCATGTCTGGCAGCAGCATGGTGTAGCCCTTTGCTTTGGAATCAGCAACCATCTTTTTTGCATCACCACCCGAAGTGTCAGCGTTGACGTAATAAACTTGATGTGTGTCTGCCATCTCACCCGCCAGCCACATAAATATTGTAGTTTTGCCACCGTTGGGTGGTGCAGGGATAGCAATTACATGTCCCTGTATCACCAGGTTGGGCATTATCCATTTCGGGTCAACAATCATTTCTGCTTCCTCATCAGTTAAAACAAAACTATCTACCCAGTTCATTTGCGGCTTCGGTTTTGATGGTTCCAATTTTCCTATAAAAGCAGGGTCATTCCTAAAATCATTAGGGTCATTACCATGATCATCTTTGGGCAATGCCACTCGTTTAATAATCGCCATCAGTCCACCTCCCGCAAAATGATTATTTCGTCAGGGTCGTGAATCTCAGCGATTTTTTGCGCTAGTTTCTCCTGATTACTTTTGCCGAAAGAGGCGGCACAAACACCATGGCCATTCTGATGATGGAATACCATCGACACCGCTGAGGCCCAGCCCTCGCAGATATACCAGGGAATAGTTTTATTCAGAGTGTTTCCTAGCAGAAGCCCGTTACCAGAAACAGGGCCGAATGTCTGTTTCGCGCCTTCCGTGTTGATACACTGAACAGATATAACCTTCCCGGTTGCAATGTCACGGATCGGCACAATAATACAATCAGCGTTTCGCCCTATAACCTTTCCAGATGCCACTACTCGGCCAGCGCCAGCTGGCCATTTAATCCCTTTTTTAATAGCGTAGGGGTGCGTTCTTACCTCGCTACTATCTGATTTTAACCATAACTTGAGCGCGTAAATTGCTGTGTTATGAGTTGGGGCTGACGGCGCCGGTTTCTTTTGTGGCGTTGCTGCAGGCTTCTGATTCGATCTGTGGCCATGCATCTTGGCGTAGTGGAATAATGTGCTTATGCTGATTCTGCCAGTTTTAAATGATCGCCAGACAGCACGTGCGTCCTGCTCGCGATAGCTGTCTGCGGACTGGCTCCACTGATCCCAGAGGGAATAACCGTCATTGCCTAACTCGGATTTGACAGCCATTCCTATCTGGATCCAAATATTGCGATCATCAGCGGGGATACATGATAGTGCGGTATAAATTTCTTCCGCCGTCGGCGCTTGACGGCTGATATTTTTAATCATGTTGCGCGCAGCCCTAATACCGCGACGAGGTGCTCGGCTTGCTGGTAGGGAATCTTGCCATCCAGTGCGGCTTGGACTATTTTTGTTTTGACTTCAGCCGCGCTGACGTTAAAATTGAAATTGACCGCTTTGCTATATCCCCCCTCCCGGTGTTCCAGCACCGGGGAAAGGTCTTCTTTTTCGTTCACGGGACACCTCCAGCAGCGTTACTTTCACTGCCATCGGTAAGATTTTCTAGCCAGTCGTTCAAATCCCGCTTCAGATATCTTATGGATCTACCTACGCGAACGTACCGAGGGCCTGGAGTCCGGCTTGGTCGTGGGCCATGTAAACGGTCAGCACGAAGAAAACTCACAGACATTCCAACATGCTTCGCGGCTTCGAACTCATTGAAGCTTTGTGACGGAATGTGTTGCGCCTTGCCTTCTTTTGATTTCATATTCTTTATCACCCATATACATAGATTTGCTATGGGCAAATATCACACAACACTTGAAGATATGCATATGGTGTTTATAGGGTATTTTTCACCCTGATAAACCACAAAGAATAAGGAGGGGATTAGAGACTTTCTACGTACTGTTTCACTTGGTTTGCTGGACTGCTTTTGATATTTGCGATCTGGAAGGCTTGTGTTACAAATCTTAAAAATTGGCCAGTATCCTTGTTCAGGTTTTCGTTATATACGCGAGTTGGCCGCAGCCCAGTTGCCTTCGTATAGAACACCCCTAGATACCCAACAAGGGCGGGCTCAAGTATTTTTGTACCTCTATTTGAAAGTCTCTTTTTTGTTCTGATTCTCTCAGCACTATCCCGAATCGGCTTCAGCAGCGCACGTATTTCATTATGGTCGGGATAATGATCAAGGTCTTTAATCACTACGTGACGGTCTACATCTGTCCAGATTATTTCCTGCGTATGATCGTGAAGGTCCAACAGTACATCATCCAGCTTTTCAATCGCCTTTACTAACTTCTCGCATTGCTGATTAATCTCGCCACCCTTCGGCCTATTTGCTACCGCCTGGTGCATATCGTCAATACGCCCGGTAAATTCTGCCGTCAGCGCATCAACATCAGAACCATCAACAAGCGGTAGCGCCTCTATTATTTGACGGATAGGGTCAGACATGACACACCTCTCAAGTGTTCTCGAAAATTAAAGCCACGCCAGGCAGGTGAGAAACCTGCTTTTCGTCCCGTCGGACTAGGCGTAGCGACGCAGTTATACCAGCCGCTTTATCCTATGACTAGTCGCGCCACCGCATCAGCCTTATGCTTCGGCGCCAGATGGGAATAACGCAATGTCATGGCGATATCGCCGTGACCTAGAAGTTCGCGCACAGTATTCAGGTCGACGCCAACCATAACCAGCTTACTGGCGAAGGTATGACGCAAATCGTGGAACCGAAAGTCAGTAATCTTTTCCGCTTCAAGCAGTGCAGCCCAGGCTTTGCGTACATTAACCAGTGGCCTGCCTTCTTTGCCGGGATATACCAGGCCGGTATTCACCGTTTTCCAGTCACGTAAGACGCTAAACGCCTCGTCATTCAGGGGGATATGCCGAGTCTGTCCAGACTTTGCTTTGTGGCCAGCAATCGTCAGCGTCTTGGTATGCAAATTGACGTTTTTCCAGTCCAGATTGAATAATTCACCACGACGCAGGCCGGTGTTTAGTGCCAGCAACACCATGGGCCTGATATGGTCGACATACATCAGTCCGGTAAGGTCATGATGCGGTTTGTAACCACGTTCCCGGCGCCACTCATTCGCACTGTCACGTCCAGTACGGATGCGGGTTTCACGGTCAACCAGGGCCTTGCGTAGCCGCTTTTCTTCTTTATCACTGAGATGCCGGACAATCGTGCAATCATCTGTTTTAATCGGCTTCACTGCCGCCAGCGGGTGTTTATCAATCACCTCCCATTCAACTGCCATCGACAAGGCGGACTTGAGGGAGACGACATCCCTGTTGATTGTCGTTTTCGCTTTCTTCTGCCGGGTTTGCTGCGCACGCCATTTATCGATATACCAGGTGGTGATTTCATTCATGGGTCGATCAAGCAGGTCATCAAAGCATGCGCGGACACGGCGCACCATCGCCTTACCGGTTTTACGTTCAGTTTCTACCCAGGGTCCGTATCGCTTGTCGAGAAATCCACGCAGGGTTTGTA
>QIGV01000103.1 GCA_003230085.1 Gammaproteobacteria bacterium | reverse complement strand
ATATTGATGTTAGGTAGTACATTTGTGATCGCCATTACACTGTCCTTTGCCTTCGTATTATTATCTCGTTAGTTCTACACAAACTATGAATCGTATTTCATATCTTCCGGTATTGAGAGATCATTCATGGAAGACACATCCTCTTCATATTGGGAGGACTTTCTGCGCAATTGATAGGTAAAGGCCAGAACCTGCGCAACAGCCAAAAACAAACCTGCTGGTATTTCTTCTTTCAATTCAGTAGTATGAAACAAGGCCCTTGATAAGGGTGGCGCAGAAATTATTGGTATTTCATTCTTCACCGCCAATGTACGAATTTGTGCTGCGATCATCCCCTTACCCTTTGCAATCAGGGTGGGCGCTGTCATGTTATTCTGGTCATAGCGTAGCGCAACGGCATAATGTGTCGGGTTCGTTATAACCACATCAGCATGAGGTATCTCCTCCATCATGCGCCTTTGAGATATTTCACGCTGAACCTCCCTGACTCTTCTTTTTAATTCCGGATTACCATCTGTTTCTTTCTGTTCATCTTTTACCTCCTGCTTCGTCATTTTAAGTTGACGAGTGAATTCCCATAATTGAAATGGCACATCAACAATAGCTATCAGTATCAAGGAACAACTCAAGGCTAAAAATGACCACCCAAGTATATTTCCTGCATCAGACAGGGCAGACATCACTGTTTTAGTCCCCATTGCAAGCAAATCATCCACGTTATTCCATAACAAAAGAAGCGCAACAATTAGCACAAGTGAAAACTTGACCAATGCTTTGACCAACTCCATTAAACCTTTCAAAGAGAAAACACGGCCCATACCTTTAATTGGATTGAGCTTATCGAATTTAAATGCAAATGCTTTTACACTAAATGACCAGCCACTTAAGGCCATGGGTGACATAAAAGCTATAATGACCAGAAGAATGATAAATGGTGTGAAGGTAATTAAAGCTTCTTGCAGGGCACCAATAAAACTTGGAACCAAGGCGTTGACATCCATCAGCGTGTTGCGCTCAATATCCAGGGTATTACGCATAATGCCAGTAATTCCCTCAATCATACTTTCGCCCATAATCAAAATGGCCCCTGCTGATGACAACAGCATTGCCATTGTTGTCAATTCACGTGAACGAGGCACCTGTCCTTTTTCACGGGAATCTGCCCACCTTTTGGCAGTTGGTTGTTCAGTTTTTTCCTGCGCTTTATCTTCTGACATGACTAATTTCTTAGTATGATCTTATCAATGGATAAAAATGAATGATCAAGCAAATTAGAGAATTGTGGTAAAAATATCGGAATTGAGACGAGTATAAAAATAAACCCTAGTGTTAGTGTAATTGGGAATCCTATTGCAAATACATTAAGCTGCGGCGCAGCTCTCATCATGACGCCGAAAGATATATTGACAAGTAACAAGGCGACTACAGCTGGCAGGGCGATGAGAACAGCTCCTTTAAATATCCAACTCGCCCATGACAACAACTCCCATATTCCTGTTGTACCAATATTCATTATGTCGATCGGTATTGTCCTGAAGCTATCAGCTAACACTTCTATTAGAATCAAATGGCCATTAAGAGCAAGGAACATTAATGTCGCCAGGACAACATAAAATTGGCTGATAACGGGTACAATAATTCCATTGGCAGGGTCATTCATTTGTGCAAAACCAAGCCCCATGGTCATCCCTATTACCTGGCCTCCGGCTTCAACTGCACTGAATACCATACGCAACATAAATCCCAACATTACTCCGATCAATATTTGAGTCATGATTGTCAAAACACCGTGTACACTAAAGGGTTCAATGAATACTGCGGCATCAAGAAGTGGTACAATAATGATTGTAAGCGCGATTGATAATCCTATTTTTGTACGTACTGGAACTATTCTTGTTCCTATAATAGGTGCAACCGACACGATGGCTGATATCCTGATAAAAGGATATAAATAACTGGCAAGTAGGTTGAGGAGTATTTCGCTGCTGATATTCACCGGATATTTTCCCAATATTTCTCACCCGATCATTTGAGGTATATCCTCAATGAGTCGTGTGGTAAAATTCATGATTGTATGAAGTATCCACGGCCCACCAAATATCAGCACAGCAAATACTACGAGTAGCTTGGGTATAAAACTCAATGTCTGTTCATTTATCTGTGTCGCTGCCTGGAACATACTGATCAATAGCCCTACACCAAGAGCAGGAAGAAGTAATAGGGATATAATCATCAATGTCACATAGAGCGCATTCTGACCGATTGTCACTACTGATTCCGGTGTCATTTCACTTTCTTTCTATGTATAAAAACTAGATGCCAGCGTACCCAATATTAGCGACCAGCCGTCCACCAGCACAAAAAGCATTATCTTAAAGGGTAATGAAATGATCAGCGGGGATAGCATCATCATCCCCATAGACATAAGAACACTGGCGACTACCAGATCTATAATCAAAAATGGAATAAATATTAAAAAACCAATTTGGAATGCTGTTTTTAACTCACTCGTTATAAACGCAGGGACTAAAAGAGTAAAAGGTACGTCTTCAGGTGTCTCGATACTGTCTCCAGTAATCTGTGAAAACATATTTATATCGCTATCCCTTGTCTGAGAAATCATAAATGTACGAAAGGGTATAATCGCCGCTGCAATAGCTTTTTGTGCGCTTACTTCTTCATCCATGTACGGTTCGAGCGCATTATCATAGACATCATTAAAAACCGGCATCATAATGAATATGGTTAAAAATAGTGCCAGCCCGACAAGTGTCTGAGTTGTGGGAGTTTGCGCAGTGCCAAGCGCCTGCCTCAATATTGCCAACACAATTATAATACGTGTAAATGATGTCATCATCATAAGCCCGGCAGGCAACAATGTTAGCACCGTCATCAGTAGCAATATCTGTATACTTAAAGAATATGTTTGTCCTCCGTTTTCACCACCTGTCACCGTTAGAGCCGTCAAGCCTGGCTCTGCCGATGCCATACTGATCGGCAGCAATAATAAAATGCAAATTGTGACTATATTTTTCATTGGTTTATCTTGTTTTTCAGTTCTCTTTTAAAATAGGATGCGAACCCTGAATTTTCACTGTCATGAATATTATTTTTATTCGTATCAATTGCCGGTTTATCAAAAACATGTAATGTCTGGATTCTGCCAGGTGACACACCTAGCATTAGTTGTATATCACCCGCCTGAAGTATAATTACTTTTTCCCTCTGTCCGACAGATAGCCCTGCAATCACTCTCACCTCATCATTTATCATTCCATGAAAACGACCGTAACGACGAAAGAACCATGCTCCTGCAAAAATAACAGCCACGACAAATATTAAACTCGTGATAATTTGGAGCATTTGTGATACTGATGCAGGTTCTGATTCCATCTTAGAGATTCAGCTTAGATTGGGTTGACAATGGAGATACAATCATTTCAACTTCTTAACTCTTTCTGTAGGACTGATAATATCTGTAAGCCGTACACCGAATTTTTCATTGACGACGACAACTTCACCATGCGCAATCAGTGTGCCATTGACGAATACATCCATTGGTTCGCCAGCCAGCCTATCCAGCTCAACAACCGATCCTTGATTCATTTTAAGAAGATTGTTAATGGTAACCTTGCTGCGCCCGATTTCTACAGCTACTGTGACAGGAATATCCAGAATCATATCCAAATTAGACTCGGCTAGAGTACTAGCTGGTGAATCATCCTCTAGATTCTGAAAATCCGCCTTGGCATAGTCTTCCTGGCTGTTATCACCTGAATCTGATGCTGTCTTGGCACCCTCACTGTTCGCTTGTTCATTGAGTGCAGCGCCCCAATCGTCATCACTACTTGATGAAGACTTGCTCTCGATTTCGTCACTCATGAGTTTTCTCCTGTAACAGCCGCTAATTGCGTACTTCTCATCCTCGTACTGCCTATTTTTTCTGTAACTTTTATTGCATTCTTCCCGTTAGAGACACCAAATACTCCGCGAAATATTGGTATATCATCGATCTGAGCTGTTACGAATTCCGGCATCTCAATGGGTATAATGTCATCTTTTTTCATCTCGTTGATTTCTTTAATGGACAAGGTTGTTTCCAGTAAAGTGCTATTTAATTCGAGCTCTGCCATCATCAGCTCTTCACGCAGTGAGATCATCCACCTTTCATCATTATCAACCCGATCACTTTGCATGCCGGCATCCAGCAGGTCACGTATAGGCTCAATCATCGAATAAGGCATAGTGATGTGCATATCTCCACTGCCGCCTTCTAATTCAATATGGAACGTTGATACCACTACAACCTCGCTAGGACTGACAATATTTGCGAAGTTTGGATTAACCTCCATGCTTTGGTATTCAATATCTAATTCCATTACCGGACTCCATGCCTCCTTCAAATTGATAAAGGACTGATCCAGAATTATTCTGATAAGCCTCTGCTCAGTTGGAGTAAATTCCCTTCCCTCAATCTTGGCATGGAATTTTCCCTCACCACCAAAAAAGTTGTCTACAATCGTGAAAACAAGTTTTGGGTCAAAAACTATCAATCCTGTCCCGCGAAGCGGATTTATCTTAACCAGGTTCAGACTGGCAGGAACAAAAAGACTGTGTACATACTCAGCAAACTTGAGCATCTGGACCCCACCTGCAGATATTTCCGCGGTCCTTCTCAACATATTGAAAAATGAAATTCTCAGATAGCGCGCGAATCGTTCGTTAATCATTTCAAGTGTCGGGAGTCTTCCTCTGACAATTCTATCCTGGCTATTGAAATCATAGGATAGGGTCTCACCGTCCTCCCCCTGGCCATCTGGATCAGTTTCGACATCGCCACTAGTAACACCGTGGAGTAAAGCATCAATTTCGTCCTGTGATAATAGATCGTTTCCTGACATAATCTTATTGCATCACAAAGCTGGTAAAATATAATTCTTCTGCACCTTTCTCGCCCGTTTGTTCCTTCATAATGCTCTGGATTTCTGCAAGCGCTTCATCTCGAATTTTCTGTTTTCCCGCAAAAGTACTGATAGTTTCATAATCTAGTCCGCTCAGCATCATGAGTAAATTATTTCTTATCAGAGGCATATGTTCTTTTATCTTTTCAGGCATCGTCTCATCGCGCGTCATCACTTCCATTTTGACCTGTAGATATCTAATCTGATTATTCTCTATAAAATTTACGATGAGGGGATCGCCCATCTCTACATAGATAGGTTTTTTCTTTTCACTTTTAGAACTCTTCTTTTTCTTTTTCTTATTTTTCTTGTTTTCACTTACCTGTTCATCTTCTGACTGCGCAACACTTTCTGAATCACCTGACAATGCTCCAGTCATGTACAGTGTTGCACCAACGCTGATAGCGATAAGTAGTAAAATAGTAATAACACTGACAATTATCAGAAGTAATCTAGATTTCTTCTTGGGCTTGACTTCTGGTTCCTCATCATCAATCTGATCATCTATGGCCATTTCGATACCTTCCTAAAATATTGATGAATATTTTATCCATACAACGTAATAGCAATAGCTATGCCACATGCATAAAATCATGCTATCTATTGATATATCATGATGTTACAAGCCTCACATATGCCCTCGTCACTTCTTTGACATTACATACGTGGGATTACTGCCATATTCATGTCAGGAAAAACAAAATGGGGTCAGAGTGAGAAACCACTCTGACCCCATCTGAAAAGGGATTACAGGCGTATCAGATTGTTGAAGGGATGTTAGGCATACATGTCGATAATGCCTTTCTTTAATATGGTGTCGGATTCTATATTTATTTCATGTTCATCATGCTGAGATAATTTATTGTCCTGCATGTACTTGGAATCAGGGTCTTCAGCATCATTTTCAGCATGACTTCCTCCTTTATCTGAATATTGAGCAACATCAGCATCAACTAGATCCAGCCCACTGCTACTCAATATTTCACGCAGTCTCGGTAGTGATTCCTCCAGGGCATCCTTTACCAGGGCGTTCGCGGTATTAAACTGGATCGTTACTTGTTCATTTTGTACATTAATCCTGATATCCACCGATCCCAGTTGAGGGGGATTTATTTTTAATTCTGCGCTATGTAATTTCTGTGAGATCAACCACCGGACCCGATCACCAACTTCTTCTTTCCATTCTCTGGACTGAAGCGGGCTATCTATAGTGAGTGCTGATAACACTTTGTCACTGGATTGCAGTGTTAATGACTGGCCACTTGACAGTGGCAATATCGGCTGGGTATTTTCAGCACTTGCGATACTAGATACATTCATAAACGTCTTTGTAGCATCCAATGCCATTTTGGACAAAAATGAGTCATCTGTTAACTTATCTTTCCCCATCGGTTCTACAGTTTTAGAGAGCTGAGAGGTATGTTGTTCGATAAATAATTTATCAGCACTATCTCTAGCTACCTGCAGACTGTCTTTTGTGAGTACGCTTGATTGCCTTCCAGCAACTTCATCGTGGGTGGCCACCTCTACCGTCTGAGTATTTTCCAAGCGCTGCTTCAACTGACTGTCTATACTATAGACACCTGGCTTATCAAGTCCCGGATCAGCATTATCAGCTTGTACGGCTTCCTGGTTTTGAATAGATAATTTTTCAGGCAATACAGATGCTTTACCGTCTTGAATCAGGACAGCGCTATCCACTTGAAGGTCATCCGGTATTTCACCATCAGAAAAGACAATTGAAATCTGCTCGAGCGGCAGCTGATTGCCGTCATCCGGCAATAATTCGCGAGCTGATTCTTTCGTAGAAGCTAGCTCGTCCAAAGTTGTTTGTGATTCACGTAGTGCCTGTGAAAATGCGTCATCTTGCGTGCCAGCATCCCCACCCACAGCAGCAGTGGTGCTGATAAAATCCCTTTTGGCAGTTATGCCAGAATTAGGCAATAAGGCAGTGGCTTCCTGTGGCATAATAGTACCTCATGTGACGGCAAGTAATTTATCAGGTTAAACTACCGTTAAGAATAGGCAAGTACTATGCCATCATCATGGCTAGATCAGAACTCCCTTAATATTGTGGCTTTATATGCATAGCCTTTTCATCCATCTCCTTTTGTTCTCGCCGTGATTGCTGCAAGCTTTCCTCACCGAGGCATCGCTGTTGATATTTATTGATCACTTTATGGTGCACTCTGGCTGCTTTCCAGATTGTATTTTCCTTTTCCAGATCACTCCTGGCCTCATCTAGCAGTTGCTTTTGAATATTCATTGCTTCACTGATCTGTCTAACAAATTTACGATATTCATTGAGTTTGTTAATATCCGTTCCAGACCCACCAACTTCATCCATGCGCTGCCTGTATTCCCCGTGATATTCTTCTAATTCCCGATATTTTTGCTCGCGCTCTGCAATAATCTGCCGTGCTTCGCTAAGTTTCAGAACTGCATTATCCTCTTCTATTTTGGCTAACCTGACAACTGTTTTCATGCGACTCGATCTTTTCATTGCGTTACCTGTTGGGCTAGCATCTGGCCGTTGTTAATTAATTTTTCAAGATCGTTATGGCTGTCGTCAATCATCCGTTTCTCATTGACACCCTGCTGGAGAAATTTTACCAGTTCTGGATGATAGCTTACCGCTTCATCAAGCTCAGCATTGTTCCCCTGGCGATAGGCGCCAACGCTGATCAAATCTCTGTTCGACTGATAGGTCGAATATAATTTCTTGAAACGTCGAGCCTGTAACTGAACTGATTCACTGGTAACTTCATTCATAACACGACTGATCGAGGCCTCAATATCAATGGCAGGATAATGGCCTGCTTCAGCCAACGACCTGGAAAGCACAATATGACCATCAAGAATTGCACGAGCAGCATCAGCCACCGGGTCCTGTTGATCATCACCTTCAGTTAATACTGTATACAGTGCCGTGATGGACCCTCCGTTTTTTCCTCCATTACCGGCACGCTCTACAAGTTGGGGTATTTTTGCAAATACAGATGGTGGATAACCTTTTGTTACCGGAGGTTCACCGATTGCGAGGGCTATTTCCCTCTGGGCCTGAGCAAAACGTGTCAAGGAATCCATTAATAGCAAAACATTCTTGCCCTGGTCTCTGAAATATTCTGCAATGCTGGTTGCCAGCATTGCGCCATGCATTCGCATCAATGGTGGATCATCTGCGGGTGTTGCAACTACAACAGCTTGTGACATACCTTCATTACCAAGGATACTTTCTGTGAACTCCTTTACTTCTCTCCCGCGCTCACCTATTAGTCCAACAACAGTGACATCAGCATCGGTGTAGCGTGTCATCATTCCCAATAAAACACTTTTACCGACCCCACTGCCGGCAAACAAACCCAGGCGCTGTCCACGGCCAATAGTCAGCAGGGAATTGATCGCCCCTATCCCGACATCCAATGGTTTATTGATTCTCTGACGAGACAGTGGATTGATTGTTTTAGGTACCAGAGGTATATTGATTATATTATGAAGGGGTCCTTTATCATCCAGCGGCTTTCCAGCACCATTTAATACTCTACCTAGTAGCCCATATCCGCCTATTGCCTCATATGTTTTTCCTGTTGGTATTACCGGGGCATTCGGCACCATACCATGTACATATCCAGTAGGCATCAGGTATGTCCGGTCTTCGGAAAACCCGACGACTTCAGCCTCAATATTACCCCCTGAAGTACTTTCTATCAGACAACGATCACCTATAGCAGCTCGACAGCCAATCGCCTCGATTGTCAAACCTACCATGCGTTTTAATTTCCCCTCTACAATCAAGGGCAGTGGTTTTACAGCACGTAATTTTTTATCGGCTATCCGCTGCGACCATAAGACGCTGCGATTATTCTCACTCATTTGCATGATCCCGCTCTCTTTCTCCACCTAGCAACTCGGTAACAATTTGCGCCAGGCGCTTTTCAATACTTGCATCAATATGCGATGTTTCTGTTGCCACTCTGCATCCTCCACGACTAAGTAAAGGATCACTCAGAATCTCCCAATTTACAGTGTCATTTTTATTTTCAAGCATATTACTGACCAATGTACTGTCTTCCGGGTGTAAATAGAGCTTAATATTACGAGATGAAACAGGCAATTCACTCATGGCCTGTTGAATAACAGCAACAACTTGCCCCGGGTCTACACTTATTTCCCTGCGAATCAAATGCTGCGCGACAATCAACGCTAGATCGGTCAGTTCTTCAATAACCTGCTTATCCAAATCCTGCAGAGGGGCATTAAGTAAATTACAAATACTCTCAATATTCTCGATCTGGGCACTTATAAGTTCCCTTCCCTTCTCGATCCCTTCATTTTTTCCTAACGAGAATCCTTCTTCATAAGCCTGTGCCTGTATCTTCTCAAGCTGATTTGCAGTCACCGCTGTTGATAGCGCCGCTACTCCACTGTTACTTTTATTAGGCTGATTAATCCCAACATCGGGGTACTCCCAACGCGCGTAATCTTGCCTGGCACCAGGAGAAATTATCCTAGACAAATTCCTCAGCTCCCTTTCCGCCTAATACGATATCTCCTGAATCTGACAATCGCCGAGCAATTGCCAAAATCTCTTTCTGGGCACTCTCCACATCACTGAGGCGTACAGGCCCTTTAGCCTCAAGGTCATCACGTAACATCTCGGCCGCGCGCTTTGACATGTTGGCAAGTATCTTCTTTTTAATATCTTCATCAGATCCCTTAAGCGCCAGCACCAGAGTTTCAGACGATATTTCGCGCAATAACGCTTGTATCCCACGGTCATCAACGTCGGCAAGGTCATCAAAGACGAACATAAGATCTTGTATCTTTTCGCCTAACTCAGCATCGAATTCATTAACCTGATCCATAATAACTTCTTCTATAGTGGTATCCATCAAATTCAGAATATTCGCAGCCGCTTTTATTCCACCTACTGTGGATGACTTCAAGTGTGCATTTCCAGTGAATTGTTTTTCTATCACCTGATTAAGTTCGAATAGCGCTGCTGGTTGCAGTCGATCCAGGGTGGCAATCCGCAACAGGACATCTGATCTTACCTTTTCTGGCAACAGACTCATCACCTCAGCTGATTGTTCGCAGTCCAGATATGACAATACAACTGAAATAATTTGGGGGTGCTCTAGTTTTATCACTTCCAATATTGCACGTGGGTCCATCCATTTCAATTGCTCCAAACCGCCTGCACTATCTCCCATCATGACTCGGTCGATAACATTACCCGCTTTGTCTTCTCCAAGGGCCTTAATTAGAACGCTCTTTAGGTAGTCCTCAGAACCCACGCCAATAGCTGTTTCATTGCTGACAGACCCGACAAAATCACTTAAAACATTATTAGCCTGCTCTTTTGTTACACCCTTCAGACCGGCCATTGCGGCACTGACCTTATGAACTTCCTTCGGGCCAATATGTTTTAGCACTTCGGCCGCATCCTGTTCGCCCAGGCTCATTAATAGGATAGCTGCCCTATCAAGTCCATTTATTTCCATTTTCTCTCTACGCTCTAATTAAGTTTTACTAAGTAATCTATTCATTCATAACCCAGTTATTGACAACATTGGCAACACGCTTGGGATCCTGTGATGCCAGTGATTTTGCCGCATTAAGATTCGATTCATAACCATCTGAACTATTTGTTAACTGTTGTACAGCCTGAGAACCGCTTAAAGTTAGTTGATCATCGGCCAATGATCCAGCTGCCTGCCCAGCTGGAAGGGCTGCGGCAGGCACCGTCTTTCCTTTTGCCGCCAATTCTCGCATAACCGGTTTGAGCACACCAAATATCAAGAACCCTATCAATCCTACAACCAGAACCTGTTTTAGAATATTCCATATCCCTTCACCTTCAAGGAATGAGGGCTCTGGTAATTCCTCAGGCTGCTGTGGCACAGTGAAAGAACTGTTTACTACGTTGACGCTATCCCCACGAAGGCTGTCAAATCCTATAGCTTCTTTTACAAGACTGCTCAGGCGTTCAATTTCCTCATCGTCTAAAGGTTCTTTTGTAACCTCTCCATCTTCGTCAATTATTACTTTGTCATCAACTACAACAGCGACGGACAATCTTCGGATCGTAGCACCACCTTCACGGGTATGACTGATAGTTTTATCCAGTTCAAAATTTCTGGTGCTACTGCGGCTGGTATTCATTGGAATTCCCGCTTGCTGCTCCGTACTAGCACCATCTACTAGTTGGGATTTCCGATCTGTTAAACTTTTTTCTACCAGCCTGCCAGCCTTATTCAAAATATTTTCGGTGCCACTTCTGTCTGTAGATGGCTGGTTAGATAGACTCCCTGGTATCCCGCCATCCATTGCAGAAGGGATAGTTTTCTCTTCCATAGTCTGCTCACTACGTACAGCGGAAATATCAGGATTGTAACTTTCCCGGGTCTTTTCCGTAACCGTAAAATCGATATCAGCAGACACCTGCGCTTGTACAGCACCAACACCCATAATTGGCGTTAAAATACCTTCAATGCGTGAGATATAATAATCTTCTACTCGCTTGCGATGCTCAAAATGTGTCGAGGCCATACGCAGATC
>QIGV01000237.1 GCA_003230085.1 Gammaproteobacteria bacterium | reverse complement strand
ACAATTTCAGTACAGTCATATTAAAACCCTATTTAATTCTTGGTCGACAAAATAAAAAATGTTCTCTCTGAGAGAGATGTCAGCTTTTCTCAGATATATTACCCATCCTTAAATCATCTTCATGAATAAGCGTTATTGAAGACAATATTCTGTATATCACATCCTCAGGATTTTCGATGGTAATATAGGTGGAAAAGCTGGAGCAGCCTTTCTTATGCGGTTTTTATTCTGACAAAAGTTCAGTTTTCCCTGATTAACCCATTGGGTAGTCGAATTGATTGGTTGCTATCTGTCATCAAGACGATTGGCAGGCAAGAAAAGGGGCTGGTGATTCTTGATAATACCAACAAAATTAATGACAAGGATGGGATCTCTTTTACAAGTTATAAACCACTAATATGAGTGCCACCTGCCATTAAAGAGTGACCTCACACGTGCACGAGTGTTTGAACTTGATTATTCAGATATGACAGGAAAGTATCGAGATTGCATCAGTATGGGAAACTTACATTAATCAGGTTGACCGCGTGCCACGCGAAAGCGAATATTGTATCAAAAAATGTTTGATTAAAGATTGGGCGTCTTATGACTCACTAAAAATCTGGCAATTTACAATAGACTTGGGTACAGTTGGAAGTGAAAAAATTCCAAAATATTTAATTTAAGTAGCTGAAATATATAAAAAATCGAAACCTGTTTTCTTTTTTAACTACCCGGGGAATAGGTGAATTAAAGGAAGGGGTATGGATAAAGGCGCAGGGGTAAAGGGAAGGTCCTTCTATCTGGCCACAGGTGTGGTTCTGTGGCTAATAATCTTTTTTTCTGGTCTGGCTAACGCCAGTACTGTCGGTGTGGTGTTCGATGATTCAGGCTCAATGAGCAACCGATTTTACACCCCTTTGTTTGCTCTGCAGCTGTTGATTGCATCGCTAGAAACCACTGATCGGATGTTTATTGTTCGTATGTCAGACCCGGGTAAGCCTGTCTACATTCCCAATGATATCTCTGGCCGGCAGCGTTTCATTAATCGCATGAAGAATTGGTCGGCTAGGGCTAAAACGCCGGTATCCAGTGTTTATACGGCATTATCTGAACTTTCATCAAAAAATAGTGAAGAAGGTAATAAGCTCATCATTCTGACAGACGGTGGTTTCAATAGTGAGCTTTTCAAAAGTGTTGGTGTGTCGTCTCGTATAAAACGGTATTACGAGCAGTTCAAAGGCCGCACTCTCGATGTGTATTTTATTGCTATAGTACCTGATGCGAAATCAGTCGAAATTCTGTCAGCGATTGAGTCTCAGGGGGTGCGAAGTGATCTGTTACGTCAGTTCAATGGCTCTGAAGATGCTGGGCGCATAGATATGCGTAGTGCAGCTACTTTTCTCACCCAGATGAAAGATTTGATTGCGAGGGTCAATGGCAGTGATCCGGGCAATAGTAATACGATTCAGTATCAAGACAAATGTATTGAATTTACTCCTCCATTTGCGGTGCATGCATTATCTGTACTCCTCAAGGGTGATGTCCGTACAGCTTTCCCTAAAGTGGTTGATGTGAGCTTTTCAGAGCGACGTAAGCGATGGTTAATTACTGGTGATATGCGTGAGGGGGATGCAATCAGTTCTGTCGCGTTGAATGGTGGTGTGGCGCATTTTGAGCCCTGGCCACAATTGTCTGGTGGTGTTTCCCAGGAAATCTGCTTTGACCGGAAGGTGACTGAAGACAATGCCAGGCTTATGTTTCGTACCAGTGTGACAGTAGATTGGGAATTATATGATGATGCAGGTAACCAGCTTCAACCGGATAAAAATGGTGTCATAAAAGTCTCACAGGGTGAAACCTTTAAGGTACGCGCCTACTTATATGAACAACGAGAGCAGGGTAAAGAGAAAATAGATCTAAGTGGGTTACCAAGTTCTCCTTCTTTCAGCTTGCAGTCTTCGCTGGCCACCATTGGTGCTGCAACTGGCAGTAAGGAGATGAAGCTCGACCCTGCTCTCAATGCAGCTATCTCAGATATACGATTTGATCAAGCCGGTGCCAACAAGCTGGCAGTGCGTGTGCGTTATCCCGGCTTTCTGGATGTGAGGCCGAAAGATCTTCGTGTGGAAGTAACGGAGGTTGTGCAGATAAAAATGCGGATTGACGTTCGAGGTGGGGCTGACTGTCCTGCTTGTCAGGCAGATGATGTTAAGCTGATATATACAGAAAAGGATCGGTATAAGGAAGTACTGGAAATGGAGTTAGTTGCGTTGAATGATTATACGGGTGATGCAGAGGTAAGCTTGCAGTGGGATAAACCTTTACCTGACGGTGTTTATTTGACCTCGTCTGATGGTAAGCGCTGGCGCGGTGGCCTGTTGTCTAAGAAGCTGAATTTAAGTTTAAAAAGTGGTGAGGTAGTAGCGTTAAAGCTGGTCTACAACAAGGACTATAGTGAATCAGATGTTGTCAAAAGGAAACTTACAATAAATGTCGAAGAACCCAGGCAGGGGAGTGTAGATATAATGATATCTTTGATGCCAGAAAATGGCAAAGTAGACATCGTTGCCAGAGGGCATACACTTGACCCATCAGGTACACAGCCATTCCGCTTGAAAGTTACCGACCTGGCTGCAGGTGAAGGTATGTATTTCTCATTTGAAGGTTTAGAAGATGAGGTGAACCTTGAACACGTTTCTTTACAGGCGAAAAATGCGCGCGCTCCATTAGCGTTGCAGCTAGATAAGGGGTCCATGGTTCGGGTAATACCTGAAGCCTGGTTGGCTTGTGATTGCTTTACAGCAACAGGTGAGCAGGGCTTTGCACTAGAGTATTTCAACCCTAAAACCCGTCAGCGTGCCGTTTACAACGGCGTTTTCGAGTTGGCACCTGTTGGTTTATGGGAACGTTGCTGGCAGGAGTTCATCATTGCTGTGCTGTTTTTTCTATTTTTAATTAAATTAGTTTGTCTGTTTCGTACATCCCGTTTTCCCCGTCGAGCCAGGCTGATCGAAACTAATAGAGGCGATATTATACGTCGAACAAAATTGCACAGCTGGTTTGCGTTGTTTTGGCCGCTATGCGGGTCAGAAAAAAGAAGAGGCAGGGGTCTTGGGTTATGGTTGAGTGCTGAAGAATACGGGGTAAAGTTATTGCCCACCAAACGCGGCTACCCTGATGGCTTATTTTATAACGGCGAATCACTACAGGAGCAGTATGAATGCAATGGTAACCTGCCATTGTTTTTACAGTGGGGAGCAAATATTGAAGATCGAAGAGATCGAGGTTTACAGGTTGAATATCTAATTACAGATCGTTAAGTTCTGGATGACTGGGAGAAAAAGATGAACGACAGCACCTTCAGTAAACGACCTGCGCTACTCATTGGCGTAGGCGGTACGGGGTTAAGAATTGCACGCGGTATCCATAGCCGTGTCGTCGCCAAAAATGACGCGGAAAACATGAAAATTGCGGTAGTGGGTTTTGACACGGATACCGGTGATATTCGTACCGCGAGGAGTGGCGAAGGTTATTTCCCTGTGGTTCAGGTGAGTACCGAAAAACGTGTGTATGAAGTGCTTGATGCATTGGAGAAAGACCCTGCGCGCGGCATGTGGCCAGACAATAGCGACATACCGTATGACATATTGAATCGAAATCTTCTGTTAGGCGCTGGCCAAGTGCGCATGTTGTCCTCCATGGGATTGTATTATGTGCTGGGTAAAAGCAATGGATTTAAGGATGCTCTGCGAGAGGTGCAAGCTGATTTGTTCGGTCCACAAAACCACCCTGATGAAGCAAGTTATGATGGGAATCTTGATGTATTGATAGTGGGGTCATTCGCAGGAGGCACAGGGTCAGGTATTTTCTTGCAAGTCGCTTTGGTTATACGTGACTGGTTGAACGATATCGGTGCTGTGGCAACAGTTCGTGGGCTATTACTTTTACCAAATGTATTCATCGGCGGGGGCTTACCTGCGAGCCAGAGTGATGCGGTGCGTGCCAATGCCTACTCAGCGTTGCGGGAAGTGCATTCTGCTATGCAAAGCCTTACAGGGCGAGCAGCAGAAGATTTCGAGTTTCATTACGCTCCAGACAAAAGGCTTGCTTATTGGTCTGGTGATAAACAACCGGAGGATCGACCTTTTCAGAGTATTGTAATGATAGATGGCTATGCATCGGGTGGTAGACCATTGTCAGGAGGAATCCCTGCCTATGAAAAAATGGCCGCTGATTGTGCTTATCAATTGTTATTCACTCCATTGGGTGTCAAGCATAACTCAATTGCTGATAATGAGGTGAGAGATGCAGTTGCGATGGCAGGGGAAAACCGTACTGCAGCGTATACCGGCATGGGGATGTCGGCACTTATCTATCCTATGGCTGAAGTTGAAGATTATCTCGCCATGCGATTTGCTGAACTGTCGCTTTCAGATCAGTGGTTGTTACTGGATAAAATGTATTTACAGGCGCGTATAGAATACCAGGGTCGAAAGCAGGCGGGTGATTCTAATGCTCAAGAGCCAGATAGAGGCGACCTTTATGTTCGCTCGCTTGATGACTTTGCTCGTGACAGTGCTCCACTTCTATATCGTCAAATACGTGATGAACTATATGTCCGTACTGAGGACAGTAAAGGCTATGAAATTGTTGCTGTAGCTCATGAGCAGTACCTGGATACGTTATCAGAAAAATTAATGGATGCGTTCTGGGAGAATACTGATATTGCCGGTCTGGCAAATCGTCAGTCAGGCAATATGAGAAATGATGACTGGGAAGATGAAGAGTTATCTAATGTTGTCAGAACAAAAGAATTACGCCTAGGGCGCTTACAAGATTCTCTTAAAACACATCTGTCCAGAGAGCCTGGCGATCATTTCCGTACGCTCTGGGTGGGCGCTGAAATGCTGGGGACAAATGAGCATAAAGATTGGCATCTGCAAAAGTATCTGTACTCTGGTAGTGCGCATCCGGTTAAAGCGCGCTATTTTCTCTATTCATTGCAGGCACTGACGGAGGATAGACTGGAGGCTGCGAACAATAAACTGGCGGCGAATCAAAAACGACTAGAAAACTTGCAACGAATGTTTGATGATCCTGCTACGAAAAATGACGTTGAGCAACCGGTATATATAGCACGCAAAACCGAGGATGCACATTGGTTTAAGCGGCTAGTTGGTAAAGATATAAAAGGCTTCAAACAGCGATATATGCGTTATCACCAGGATTACCATCACGCGTTGAAAGAATATGGAACTCTTAAGGCTAGGGTGACAATTTATGAATCCTTGCTGATTGAGGTTCGTAAATTAACACGAGTACTTGAACAATTGTTTGATTCTTTAAATCGGTTTTCAGACGATTTACAACGTGATATTTCCGAAAATGAGCAACGTCATGCACTAAACCGCTCCGCTGGTGATACGAGTATTTATGTGCTTGCTGATGCCGATTCAAAGCAGGCCCTATGGGAAGTTATCGAGCATAAGATTGGCGGCGCAGAGACTAATACTGAGGCAAACCTGTCACTGCTACGCAGTACATATGAATCATACAAAGATCGGGCAGAGACCCAGATATCCCGATTTTCGCCTGAACCTGAGTCATTTGACGGGGCAGAGCTGTATCGTAAAGAAGTGGTTGATGGCTTCTGTCTTAAATATTTACGAAACAATTTGTCAGCTGATTACAGTTTTCATATCGCTGAAGCAATTAAACGAGGAGCTGTATTAAATAATGAATCTGTGCAGCAGTACTTGCGGCGACTTGGTAACACAGCAATGGCGCAGTCAAAGCCATTCCTTGATACCGAAACCTCAGATCAGAATGATGTCTGTCTTTGGGCCATTACACCGACAGTAGTAGCAGATCTTGGTGGTAGAGAAGAGGTGCGTAATTCATTAATAAAAGGCATCAGTTCAGCGAGTCTGGTGATTGAAAAAGCATTTGATGATGATCGTATAATTTGTTTCCAGTTCAGGCTGAATTTGAGTGTGGAAAATCTGACTCGCTTCCAGCCGGGGGGAGAATACGAAGCAGCCTATAGCGAAATTCACGACCAATTGGCGCGGGAAGAAGATGATGTTAACCGGCAGACTCCTCCCAGTGTTTTCACTCATCATGTGCATAAAGACTGGCATCGTCCCGGTATTCTGGCCAGTTGTTCCTGTGAGGCTGATGAGCAGCTACTGGAGAATGCACTTTCAGCCTGGGTGACTGGTTGGGCTATTGCGGAGTTCGAAGAAAGAAGTGTTAATCGTAAAAAGCACATTTATTTTAATAATGTGTTATTGGTAGAAGATAATACACCTGAGACACTGATAAAAAGTCTGGTTAGTAGTGTGTTGCTGCGGGAGCAGGTTCAATCTAAAGCTGGTAGCCCTGAATCAGCAGATGAATGGAAAAGCCGGATTGATAGACTTGCCGATGCAGAGCTTCTTTTCAGAATTCTGCAAGTCAGGTTGTATTCATCAAAACAGGATTATGTCAAGACAGCAATTCGTCAATGGTTTATTGCTTTGCACGAGGCGGTAAATGGTTATCGTCCTACGAGCAGTGACCGTGATAATTACGATTATTTTAAAAATCGAGTGTCTGCTGTACTAAAAGAGTTGAAAACATCCAAACAATTCAACAACCTGACTCAAAATGATCAGGCAGGTTTTTGTCAGCCTGTAGAAGATGAGCTTAAGGTGTATTTGAAAGTATGGGGGACAACAGTGGTTGACAATGAGCGACGCGGCGCACGTTGATTTAATGTGAAGACTCTTCTGTTTAATCTCAACTCGCATTGGGATTTTGATGACTATTGCCGATCCACTGCGCCCGACTGGTTTGTTGATAACGATTTAACCGTATGGGATACCGGTAAAACCCATGAAGTTGTCAACTCTTCCTGGTCATGGCCTACGAGAGTGAGTGCTGATGAAATAGAACGCTCGGCAGATCTGTCTGACTTGCTTTATTGCCTTGAAGGAAAACTGGCTGTTTTTGTGGCGGTGATGCATGCGGAAGATGTAAGAGAAATAGATTTTAAATCAGGTATTTGGCCTGTGATTTTAGCAGGTAAATGCAAACAGCGTATTTTGATTCTAGTCGATAATGATGATTCAACTGAGGGCGTGTTCAATCAGCTACTTGAATGGTTTACATTCGTTGCGGTGGTGGAGGGTGAGCAGAAAACAGACAGGTTTCTTGTTTTACGTGAACTTGTAGATATTGCCCACCATCATCCATTAGAGGCAGAACACCACCCTTTTGCTCATACGTTAGATAATGAAGCACTAAGGTGTTTTAAAGCATCAGTCATGATTCATGATGGGCAACAACGTGTAAAGCCTGATTTTAACCATGTAGCAGCAATGGTTTATGGCTGGGCTGAGGAATGGCTAGATTCTACCGATCTAAATGAAGAGTTCGATGGTTTATTGTCGGGACTGATAAAGAACGTAGACGAACTTAGCAAGAAAAGTAGTGAACCCGCTGATCAGGCCCCCGAATTTGCAGGGACACCCGTTCCTTTGTTTTATAATAAGGGTTTCTACGGCCAGCTATCTGCAGAAGTAGACACGTTTAAACTGAAAATAGATACATATCTTGAGGAATGGTTTGTTCAAATTTATGAACGGCACGAAAATGTTTGCCGCCAAATGAATGAACAGTTTGACACGCAATTGGCCCAGTTATCTCGAAAGCTGAACGGTGAGCGCGCACTGGATACCAGTAATTTCGATACGGCGATAAATAGAGTTAACAAAAAACATAAAAAAATATCCGCCCGGATTGCTATGTTAATTAGTATAATGCGATCAGATTTAACGCCAACTACGCATAAAAATATTCAGACAGATCGTACATCAGGCGGGTATCAAAAACCCTGGTTCGATCAACAGGAACAGGCGGTAAGAGGGGCTTTAAAAGATGTAGAGAATGCTTCGAATCTGTTAGCTTCTCGCCGGGTTTTTTTTAATGTGCTCGCAATCGCACTTATTCTGGCATCAATACCCGTGGCTATCATGCGTTGGGCCAACCCCATTCAGCCATATTTTGGCGAAGCCTTGTTGTTAGATGCCGGGTGGGTAGGAACATTGATTGTAGTTCCAGGCATTATTATGTTGGTTTTTGTTTTGCTACGGCGTAAAAAACTACGACGGGAAGTCAACAAACTCAAAATGTCGATAAAGTTTCTCCTTCAGCGGCACCAGGAAGCACTTCAAGCAGCTGACAAGTATTTATATTCAGTCATTGCCGCACGCCAGATTTATAAAATTCATTCAACGCTACAATGGAAGCAGGAGAAACATCAATATCTGGGCGGGTATGTCAACAACATAAAAAAACTTTCAACGACGTTGTTTCCGCAAAACTATTCATTTAAGACTGAAACCGCTGAAAAGGCTGATGGAACGCCGGACAAATGGTGGCGTAATGCAGTGGCATCATTCAGTTTAAATCTAAAAAATAAAAGAAAACGAGTTAATATTAGTGATACCCGGCGCAGCGGGGCAGATGGTTTTCTATGGGAATCATTTAATTTACCGAAGAGTTCCACTATTAGCATTAAGGAATTTTAAAAGTTATGGGCATGGATAGCTTATACCTGGTTCTGATTCCCATCTTCATTTTTTTCAGCTTTGCTGTTGTGAAATTACGCCGAGGGTCAGCATATAGTGTAGATTTTATTCCTTCGCTGATATTTCTAGCCTTGACTTGTGTGTTGGGGTATCAATTTTCATTGTCAGCGAGTATATCAATAGATCCTGTGGATTATCTTGTTTCGACACTGGATTCCTGGAGCCGAAATCTGCCGATATCCGGGATCCTCGCTATACCCTTGTCATTGCTTAAGTCATTACTGGATGCAATTGCTCAGGGCTTGTACCTGCTTAATAGCTACTTACCTTCACCGTTGTGGTTTACCTTCGCATTTTCATCATTGCTTCTAGGCCTCTATGTCTTGTTGAAGTCTGCAATGGCTTTTTTTTATTTTTTTATTCACCTAATTATTAAGCTATGGCGATTTATACTTCGTAAAAAATCCGTTTCAAAACCTTCATTAATATTACCATCTAAGCTCCATCGTACGTTTCTTAAACCTGCGATTGGCATATCACTGATTATTCTATCTATCGTATTGTTACTGATACCCTTTTGGGCTGTGAAGGAGCCATCTGCTAGTTATTTCACTGTGCTTGTTTGGGTCGGTGTGTGGGTATTCGCACTGGAACTATATGCTCTACTGTTGAATGAAATGAAATTGAGTAAGGGGAAGTTGAATATCAGTTCGGAAGGGGATGGGGCACAGCGTGTTAGTCAGCTGATGAAATTGAATAAACAATATCATGAGGATTTTGGTGATGCGTTATTGTTTTCCCGTGATCAGGTCATAAAAAAATCAAAAAATAATACGCAAACGGATGGGACTGCTGGTATGTTGCCCCAGTGGTTGCGAGAAGTTGTTGTACAGGCACAGCTGGATCTGGATCAGGGTAAGGATGTCGTCATTCCTGAAGAGTTGGGGCAGGCACATTTACTGTGGTTTTGCTCTTTGGTCGCTAAAATCGTGAATGAACAAGGGCAGGTTTTGCTTGTATGTCCTGATGATTACGCAAAAGATTTTAAACGTGCCTTTGATGAAGTTCTTGCAGAAAGGCATTTACGCATAGCTTTCCATATTCAGCATTTGGCACCACAAGTACGGCTAGATACAGAAACAGTCGACATGCTTATTTGTGCACCGGAGGATATTGACAGGCTAATTAATGCAGAAGAGCTATTTGATTTTCGCTTATTACTGGTGCTTGAGCTTCAAGATATGGATCTGGCACTACTTCGGCATGAACTTGGGCGTCTTTGGTTACAATACGATGCTGATGAGGTTAAAAAAGTATTCCACAGTCAGGGTATGCGCTTTACTGACGAGGGTGTGCGCACTATCTCCAGTACTAGAAAAGGCCTAACTGAACATCGATTCGTCAGGATTCCATCAGGAGACAGGTATTTATTAATCTGGGACGCAGAAAAGTTAAGAAAAAAATTAATGGCTTATGTTTTACCGAATGTAAGCCGATATTTTACCGCTACACCGTTGCTCGGATATTTACATAGCAGTGACCCATTTCATATTGCGCCACCACCAGTCTGGATAGATTCAGATTATCTGGCAGATCTTGATCAGGTGGAGCATTTGAATGCGCAAACACAATGGTCTTGTTTAATAGAGCAGGGTCCACAACTTTTGCGAAAAGATAATCCTGTTCATATTGTTGAAGATGGCGCAAATGCTTTCCAGGCCTTGATGGAATCCGAGATACCTGAGCGCGATCAAACATTGCCAAGATTATTGCATATTGTCAGTGGTAATTATCTGTTGCGCCATCTCATGATAAAACAGGTGGAAGCAAATAATCTGGATAACGATTTATTCCGACCTGTGTTGCCCCAGGTTCGAGGGAATATTCGCGATCTCGCTCTACAGATTTTACGGGCACTCAGAGGAGGTTATGGCCTGAAAAAGAATGATGCAAAGTCATTACTGCAACACTTTGATGACCCTGATTTATTGCTTGTTTTAGGTATTACTGCATCAATTGATGGTTTAAAAATACTATTTGATAAGGCATTAAGCCTCGGCGAAGTTGAAATTGCATGTAGTGGTGATGGCTACAAAGTTTCTATGTCACATGGCCTAAAAGAAACTTATGATGTCAGGGCACCGGGTGGAGATTATCTTGGCAAGTTATCTGTTAACGACTACGGGCTGGTGTGGAGTGAAAATGTTCATCTTCTCCTCACAGGAAAGTCGTATTTAGTCAATAATCATGCAGGGGGGCAGGTCAATGTAACACATGTCGAAGATGAAGCCCCTACTAACTATATTGCCGATCGTGATTATCAGCTATTTATTCAATCGACACGAGCCAGTGAAGCGTCGTCTCGAGGTAGCAATGGTGAGCATTCTTTTGTCATGGAATCTCATCAGGTAAACATTAAACGTACTACGCGCGGCTATGTGAAATTACGCCACATGACTGGTTTTCAGGGTTATGATGGTTATCTGCAGTGTACAACGCCTATTACTGTTGAACGTCAATGGTGTAATTTGTTATGCATACGCATGGAAAGTGTTTCGGTTGATGTAAGCATGACACCTCGTTTAGCTTTCACACTCTCCACGATTTTACAGGATGCACTGCTCTCATTGTTCCCCTCATGTAAAGCCAATCTTGCAGTGATGGCAACACCTGGTTGGGGGGGGGTATTCAATGAAATGGATGCTGCTTACCAACTGGAAGGTGTATTACGTATGTATCCCCGTATTGAAATTGATATTTCAGATAAGAATCAAAATAATTCTATTTGCTTGTATCTGCTGGAAGATTGTGATGGTGACCTCGGCGTGGTTTTTTCCGTTCAGCGCCATGTTGATGATTTTCTGGCAATTATGCTGGAGTATCTTGAGGACATCGAAGGAAAAGAAAGTGAAGAATCCTATCATTTACACAAAGGTAAAATACCAGAATATTTTGATTATGAAAGTGCCTCGACTTTTCTTAAAGCGTTTGTTCCCGATCATCTTAGGCGATCACCGGACGGCATAGTTGTAAGAAAGAAACCGCGAAAACAGGAAAGACTGGCCTATGGTGATTGTGATTTCTGTGGGCAATTACTGGGTATCGACTTTGATCAGCTCGCAGACGGGCGAAATAGATGCCTCAGATGTAGCAAAGATGCAATTAAAGGCGAGAACTTACCTGAGGTACAGGAA
>QIGV01000062.1 GCA_003230085.1 Gammaproteobacteria bacterium | reverse complement strand
GATGAAACCATCATTATGGATTATGAATGGCAGGAAAGTCGTAAGCTGATTACGCCAGGCGATCTTGCCATGATGTATTTATTCACGTTGTCTGAGGTCGCCAGAGCGACCAGTAATCTATCTGCACTCGTTCACATCACGGGCATTATGAGCAAATTATTAGGGATATCTCCGCGAGGCAGCTTTCATACTAAATCGCTGGAATTGCCACTCAGGGCATTCTCAATGACTGGCTAATCAATATCTGGATGAAGTCATTTGGCTAGGCGTCTGCCCTGAATTCTGCCGGTGTCTTACCTGTCCATCGTTTGAATGCGCGAGTAAAATTACAGGGTTCAGAGAAACCCAGTAGATAGGTGACTTCGCCGATGCTGCGCTGGGGTTCTCGCAGGTACTGCATTGCCAGCGTTTTGCGGGTATCTTCAAGCATGTCCTTGAAGCTGGTTTCTTCCTCTTTTAGCCGTCGTTGCAGGCTACGCAAACTCACGTGCAGTGTGTCGGCTATTTCCCCCTGCTTGGGGATGCCGTCCGGTAATTGTTCAATAATTTTCGATCGAACTTGCATGGAGATGTTGGCGCGATCAAATCGTGCCAGGTAATCCACCACAGTTTGATCGTTGATGCGGGCGAGTTCCGGGTTGCCTGTCATCAAATGTTGGTTGATCATCTCACTGTCAAAGCACAGCCGATTGACCATTGCGCCGTATTCAATCGAGGGGCCGAACATTTTGGTGAATTCATCCTTGTCTGCTGGAGCGGGACGTTGCAGGGTGGTGTGTACGGGTAATATAGCTTCCCCTGCCGTGAGCTGGCACATGCGCAGAAAAACTGCCATCCCGAAATCAATCGCGGCGTAGACAATGTCCGGGAAAATATCAGGCACGGCTGCAACTAGGTCAGTGGTGCCTGAATTTACTTCCAGACGGAATTCCACTGCAGTATTGATTAAGCGGGAATAGCGGACCAGGCGATTCAGTGCATCTAACAGGGTATCACTGGCCAGCCAGGAAAATCCTAATCCGTGCAGCACCGCTGGCTGAAAATGTTGAACTGCGTGCAAACCCAGGCAGGGGTTATCAGTTGCCTTGACGGCTAACTTCCACAGCTTTTGCGTTTTCTGGGTCGAGAAGCGTGCGTCAGGGTTACTGATCTCATGTAAATCGATATCGGCTTGCTTGAAGAGGGGGGCCGGATCAATATCATAGCTACGCAGTGTCTGGGCCAAAAGGGCTGCGACACTGCCGAGCGTCGTGATTTTTGATGTTGAGTCAGTCATGCATAAGGCTCGGTATTGATTGATAAGCTTTTGGCGCTCATTGATTACTCAATACTAACAGGCATTGTCTAAACTAGCACCATGCCCGAGAGCTTAAGTGATAGCGGTGCATGTACCAATCCTGTAGGAGGTATATTTGCTGATCGATGATTACACCCTGGCTATTCTGCCACTTACTTGTCTTCTGACCGAGAACCCGGAGATCGGACAGTGCTGTGTCAGAACGGGTAAAGATCAGACAGCCTACCATAAGGTGATGCGTACTGGCGTGCTGGGTTATCAGCTCTACGCCTATCATGGTCTGGTGCGGAATCAGTACGGGGAAAAAATTGAGGAAGGGGTGCGCGCTTACCACGTTGACATGTTGTCACATATTGGTGAGTTTGGACCCCTGTTAGCAATCATCGACGATGCGGTTGGTATTGGTTCAGTGATCACATCGACATCGCAAGGTGAGATTACGACGCCAGTAGAAATGAATGTCGCACTTGCGCTGCTTCTAGGGCTGCCAGTATCACCGCATTACGTGACTAATCCAGCAAGGCGGCCCGAACAGATCACCCTGATGGCGCCGGAGATTGATTGGTATTTTGCTGATCTTTTGGCGCATAGTCGGATTGAAATGCTCAGGATCTGTGAAGGCGTATGGCGCAATGGGGGTGGCCCTTCAATTACTTCGTCCACCTTGAAATGATATAAAATATTTTATTTCACGGTTTCCGTTAGCAGTTCTTCATATACGTGTTCCGCAAAACCCGAGCCGGCCTCGGCATACAGGTTATAGGCGGCATGCACACCTGCCTTCCGCAAAGCCAATAGCTCATCCGGATACTTTGCAACAGCGGCAATCTTGCCTGTATATCCTAGTTCATGGAGCTGCCGTGCAGCAAACAGGTTCTCTTCAGTTTTCGGCATGGCCAGAAGAATCAGTCTGACGCTGTGTTGATCGAGGTTGATGCGGTCCCAAAAATCAATATCCATTGCGCTGCCCTGTATCACGCGGCGGCCACTGTGCTTCAAGTCTTTCACCGTATCGCTGTCGATATCAACACCTAAAACAGTATCTCCCATGCGCTGTCGGATTGTATCATAGGCGATATGACCGACACGTCCCATGCCGAACACCAGCACCGTAGCATCACCGGGATCGATAGCTTCCTCTTCGCCAATTCGTTGCCCGGATTCGAATGTCGCCAGCCCGGAGCGAAAACGTGCATACAGTCGGTCTGATGCGGTATTCAGAGGCGCTGCCAGGATAAATGACAGCGACAGTGCGATCGCGAGAACGATCAACCACTGGCTGGGAATCCATCCGGATGTGACTGCTATTGTAGCGACTATCAGGCCGAACTCACTGTAGTTAGCCAGATTAAGCGAGCTTAGCAGTGAGGTTCGAGCACGCAATCTGAAGCGTGATAGCAGCAGGAAAAAAAGAGTTGTTTTGAATGGCACGAGTAACAAAAGCAACAGCGCGACCATCACCACGTCGAGACTCAACGGACCGGATAAACCGATGGTGAGAAAAAACCCGACCAGGAACAGGTCTTTGAATCCAAGCAAATGGTGGGCAAGATCCGATGCCCCGGCATGACGGGCCAGTAGCACGCCCAGAATCAAGGCGCCCAGATCCCCTTTCACGCCAACCAACTCAAATACTTGCGAGCCACCCAGCGCTAACATCAGACCGAACAGTATCTGCAGCTCACCGTGCCCGCATTTTTTCAGCATCGACTCGAGCACAGGCCGCAATGGAATAAGCCCCAGCAGCAGTACTGCCCAGATCGAAGGCACCTTGCCAGCTGATACCGCAAGAAACACCACTGCAATGATATCCTGCACAATCAGGATACCGATGGCAATACGGCCGTACAGGGAATTCATTTCCCCTTTCTCTTCAAGCACTTTGACAGCGAACACTGTGCTGGAAAAACTTAGGGCAAAGGCAATTAGAGCAATGGTTTGTACATCAAGGCCTGCAAACAATGACATACTAGTAAGGGACAATAGAAAAATTATCACGCCGACTACCACTATACTAATCATCATATGCAGGCTGGCCACAGCCCAGATCTGCGGCATCAGTAGGTTACGCACCCGCAACTTCAGACCAATAGAGAACAACAGCAAGGTGACGCCCATCTCCGAAAATTCAATCAGAGTTTGCGTAATGCGTCCGCCGATACCAAATAGAACGAACCCTGCGACAAGGTAGCCGACCAGTGGCGGCAAGCCGACAAATCGTGCACCCAGCCCAAGGATAAACGCAGCACCGATCGCGATGATGTCCATCTGCATATGCGAATCTATTCCTGACAGGCCATTTTCATGTTATGCATATTCTGCATCATGACAGCTGGAAAATCACCCTGATTCGACAATCTGGCATTGGGGTCAAGCGCTAGTGCACCAGCGTTAATAAAATAGAGACCTTAAAAATATCGTTAGCCGGATCATATTTATTGAAGTTTTATGTGGAACCGTGCAAGCTGCATATAAGGCAAAATTGTTTAATTGTATAGTTAATAGTTCGAAGGGGCTGAGATAAACATATGCGGACTAAGATCATGTGGCTATCCGGAATGATATTGACCCTGATGGTTTCATCAGGCCATGCTTCCAATAGTGGTATCACTATCATCGAAAAGTTGATTGTTAGTCAGCGCATCAAAATGTAAACAGTATAATAGAAAATTAGATTAACAGATAAAGGGTCATATCGGCATGAGCGATGGAGTTACAGCTTTTTTCAAGGAATATTTACAATTGAATTTTTCAGGTAATTCGGTGGAGCTCTGGTTGTTGGCGATTTCAATCATCGTTATTACCTTCCTGGTATTAAAGTTGATCGTAGGTTTGCTTGGCCGTCGTTTGGGCACAATTACGAAGCGTACCGGCACGTTAATAGACGATGGCATTGTGCACATGATAAAGAAAACTAAATGGTGGTTTTTGATCGTGGTCTCGCTCTTTGCTGGCTCCTCGTTCGTGGCGCTTCCCGATCGCTTCAGCGCATTTATCCACAGCGCTTTAGTGATCGCATTGCTGTTGCAACTGGGAATATGGGCTAACACGGCACTCCGGTTTACGCTCGAACACTATCGCCAGCAGAAGATGCAAGAGGATGCGGCCAGTGTGACTGCTCTGAATGCGATCGGCTTGTTTGCGTCCGCGCTGCTATGGTTAGCAATCCTTCTGCTGGCTCTGGATAACCTCGGCTTCAATGTGACGGCGCTGATCGCCGGGCTAGGAGTAGGCGGTATCGCGGTGGCACTGGCGGTGCAGAATGTTTTAGGAGATCTTTTCGCCTCCCTATCGATACTCATTGACAAACCCTTTGTGGTTGGTGATTTTATCATCGTCGATGACTACCTGGGCAGTGTCGAATACGTGGGTTTGAAGACTACACGCGTTCGCAGTCTTTCCGGCGAGCAGCTGGTATTTTCGAATTCTGATCTGCTAAAAAGCCGCTTACGCAATTACGGCCGCATGTACGAGCGACGCGTCGCCTTTTCTATTGGGGTGACCTACCAGACTTCACGGGAAAATCTGAAACAAATCCCCGGTATAATACAGGCCGCGATTGAGGCACAGGACCGCACTCGCTTTGATCGTTCACACTTTGCCAATTACGGTGATTTTTCCCTGAATTATGAAACTGTATATTACGTCATGGATCCCGACTACAATCTCTACATGGATATCCAGCAAGCCATCAACCTGTTTATCCATGAACAGTTCGAACAGGCCGGCATCGAATTCGCGTACCCCACACAAACACTGTTAGTGAAGCGCGAGAATCCTGTCAGCGCGATCTCTTGACAGTAAATTACCAAAAAAGGAAATCGTGTGGCTAGCTCACTCATCTCAAAAACCTGGATAAAAGTACTCGCGGCGTTGACACTGCTGGCCGTCATTATTCTCATTGGCACCCCTATTTTGTTGCAACAATTGTTTAAGGACTGGCTGTTGGATAACGGCGGTGACAAAGTTACTGTAGAGGATGTCGATTTCAATCCATTCATGGGTACCCTGCAGCTCAAAGGCATCCACGTCCAGGTTAATAATGAGCGTACGCTTGACTATGACAGCGCCAGTCTTGACCTGAAATGGTGGCCGCTGCTTGAGAAACGCGTTGTCGTTCAATCCGTAACGCTGCGTGGTCTGGCGATGCGTGTTGATAATAGTGACGATTTTCTGCTTATTCTTGGCGGAATACGTATCAACAAAGGGACTGGTGAAAGCCCCGATCCGAATTCCGAGACAGCACCGTCTGAGTGGGCAGCCAGTGTCCAGACACTGACACTTGAAGATATTAATCTCACTTATAAGGACAAGCAGATCGATGTGACGACCACCATCCACAATCTGGCGCTGCATGACCTCACCCAGTGGAGTCCTAATCTCCCGGCAACGCTCAAGGTAAGTGGTTCAATCAATAAATCCCCGCTGAGATTAGATGCACAATTATTGCCCTATGCCGAGCGCCCATCATACAAGGGCAAGCTAAAGATCGATCAGTTCGCGCTTACCGTTTTGTCCAGTTATGTTAAGGATTTATACAGCGAGTTTTCCGGCACGCTTTCGCTTGAAGTTGACTTTGATGTTGAGCAAAATCAGCAGGCTCTCAAGATACAGCATGCGGGAAAAATGATGCTTGAAAAATTGGCGCTAACTAATCCAGACAGCAGAATCAGGGAAAAGTACCTGAGTTGGGATGGCAGTGGTAACACCGAGTTCAACCTGGAATCCTCCACACTGAAATCACGCATCAAGGGTAAACTCGTTTCAAAGAAACTAAATGTGGAGAACTCGAATCCATCTGTTGAGGTGACCTACGATGAATTAACCTGGAATGGTAGTCTGGCAGTTGATACCAGCGGTGAAAAACTACAATTGGAGGTACGTGCTGACACCCTGATACAGGGCCTCGACTTTACGGCTAAAACACGCAAGTTGCGGCTGGGCAGTTTTGATTCGCTCAAGGTGGCTGGTTTGGTGTTGGAAGGCACCGACAAAGTAAGTATTGGCCGGGTAGATATCAGCGACCTGAGCGTTGGTCAGCAGGGACTTGATATTACGGATGGTAGCAGGCCGGCAGCCGCGAAGACAAAAGTGTTACAGATGGAGGGGATTAGCTACGCAGATAATGTCCTGACCATTGAGTCCATTGATCAGCAGAGTATTGTCAGCACAGTAGTTCGTGGCAAGGACGGCAAGCTGAATATGGTACGCATCATGGATTTGATCGCCCACCTCAATGAGCCTGTTGATAAAGGGTCGGATGGCTCAGCTCACGCTGACGAGACTCAGGCAGCTAATATGCCCGGCACGGGAGAGGAGGATAGCCCGCTGCAGATTGTCATCAATAAAATCAAGGTTACTGGTGACAGCAAGATTCATTTTATTGATCAGTCAGTGAAGCCTGAGTTCACCATGGTGCTGGATTTTCAGAAGGCTGAATTAAATAATATCAACACGGCCAAGCCGCAGCAGCCCACTACTCTAACACTTAAGGCCAAAGTAGGAAAATATACGGTGTTGCAGGCCAACGGTATGATCAAGCCGTTTCTGGATATACTCGAAATGGACATAAAGGCCGAGCTAAAGGCCATGGATCTATACCCGTTGACACCTTACACTCATGACGGCCTCGGCCTGGCGCTGAAAAGTGGCACACTGGACGCAGACGTGAACGTAAGAACGGTGGAACAGGCTATGGAAGGTGATGTTGTGCTCAAATTGCATCAATTCGAAGTCGAATCCGTTGATGTTGAAAACAGTTTACAAAGCCAGATACCGTTACCGCTAAATATTGCGCTGGATGCGCTGCGTGACCGGAACAACGTGATCAGACTTGAAATTCCTATCGAGGGCAATCCAAACAGCCCTGACTTCAACTTCAATGACGCCCTCCGCCAGGCTATTTCAAAGGGGGTTAGCAAAGGCGCTCTGGCATTCCTGTCGTATACCTTGCAGCCTTATGGAACATTGATCTCAATTGTAAAATATGCGGGTGAGGAAGCCTCTAGGGTGCGCCTCAAACCGACACAATTTACGCCTGGCGAAAGCACGCTGGATGAAACTGATCGTGATTATCTCGCCAAGGTTGCAAATATTTTGAATGACCGCCCCAAGATTGCAATAAAACTGTGTGGTGTCTCCGTAGCTAGAGACCTGGCTGTTTTCAGGAAGCAGCCGATCGCCGGGGAAGATAGCGGGGACCAGCAGGGTGCTACACAAGAAACAGTGCCACCCGTTTCCAGCGAGCCAACGGCCGAGGAGAAAAAATATCTTGAGGATCTGGCTGCACAGCGAGCTGCAGTGGTTAAAGACTACCTGGTGCAGGCGTACCAGTCAGAAGCCAGCCACCTGGTAGGTTGCCAGCCGAAACTCGAATTGGGTAATGCCGAGGAACAGCCACGAACTGACTTGCTCATCTAATAAAACCGGGGTCGCTAGCATCTAGTAAGGTGAAGAAAAAACTGAAGTCTGACCCCGGTTTTTTATACAGCTGACGGTTTGTTGGGCAATTTCAAGCTCTTCATTTGTCGGGATCACTAGCAGGCTGACTTTTGATGCTTCCCCGTCTATGTCGAAGGCGGCGTTGCTAACGATGATATTCTTCTCTGCATTGAGTGCAATCCCCAGTGTTTCCAGTCCGGTACAGCATCGCTCGCGTACCCAGGCGTCGTTTTCACCAATACCGCCCGTAAATACTACGGCATCCAGATGGCCCAGTACTGCGTAATAGGCACCAATGTATTTCTTGATGCGGTAACAATACATGTCCAGTGCAAGCCGGGCTTGCGCATTGCCTGTTTTGGCAAGATGGTGTACCTCACGCATGTCATTGACACCACAGATGCCTTTGAGCCCACTTTCTTTATTGAGCAACGATTCTATTTCATCGCTGCTCAGACCGGTAGTACGGCCCAGATAGAAAGAGATGGCCGGATCAATATCGCCACAGCGGGTGCCCATGATCAACCCTTCAAGGGGCGTCATGCCCATTGAGGTATCGATGCTTTTCCCATGCGCAATCGCCGCGGCACTGGCGCCATTGCCCAGGTGTAGTGTTATCAGATTGAGTGACTCCAGAGGTTTTTTCAGGAACGCGGCGGCTTGTTTTGCCACGTAATGATGTGAGGTACCATGAAAGCCATAACGGCGCACACGGTGTTCGGTATAGAGCGATTCGGGTAGGGCATAGCGATAGGCATGTGCTGGAATGGACTGATGGAAGGCCGTGTCGAAAATAGCGACCTGCGGAATATCCGGTGCCTGCTCCAGGGCGACCTCAATACCCATAACGTTAGCCGGGTTATGCAGCGGTGCAAGTGGAATCATATCCCGAATTTTTTGCAAAACCGTTTCGTTAATCAGTATGGGCTCACGGAAGGATTCTCCACCATGGACGACGCGATGCCCAATGGCGGACAGTTCCGAGATCTCGGTGATAGCTCCCGTCTCGCGTAACAGGGCGCCAATATGTAACAGCCCCTCACGGTGGTCAGCGATGCGCTGTTCATGCCGGCTTTCAGTGATATCACTACCCTGGTAGCTCCGGTGATGATGCAGCCCTGTTGCTTCGCCGATACGTTCGATGGCACCGGAGGCAAGTACTGTCCCGCCATCCATATTGAAAAGCTGGTACTTGATGGAGGAACTGCCCGAGTTAATCACCAGTACCTTGATCACGGCGCATCCTCCGCCTGTGCCTGGACAGCGGTAATGGCTACTGTGTTGACGATATCGGTGACGGTGCAACCGCGACTAAGATCATTCACTGGTTTATTCAGGCCCTGCAAAACCGGCCCGATGGCGACAGCGCCTGCCGAACGTTGCACGGCTTTGTAGGTATTGTTGCCGGTATTGAGATCGGGGAAGATAAACACAGTCGCATTACCAGCCACCTGGCTTTCGGGAAGCTTGGTCCTGGCGACGCCGGCATCAATCGCGGCATCGTATTGTATTGGACCCTCTATCATGATGTCGGGGCGCAGTTCTTTGGCGATCTGTGTTGCTTCTCGTACCTTGTCCACTGCAGTACCCTTGCCCGATGCGCCAGTAGAATAGGACAGCATGGCAATGCGTGGTTCGACACCGAAAAGGCGTGCTGTATCAGCCGAACTGACGGCGATATCAGCCAACTGCTGTGCATCGGGATCCGGGTTGACTGCGCAGTCACCATAGACCAGCACCCGATCTTCCAGGCACATAAAAAAGACACTGGATACGATGGCGGTCCCCGGCCGGGTTTTGATGATCTCGAATGCCGGGCGGATGGTATGTTGTGTGGTGTGCACGGCGCCCGATACCATACCGTTCGCCTGTCCATGGTGAACCATCATGGTCCCGAAATAACTGGCGTCCGCCATGGTATCAAGGGCCATGTCACGCACAATGTTCTTGTGCCGACGCAGGTTGAAATAGGAGTCGGCATATTGTTCACGTAATGCCGAGTGTAGAGGGTCAATAATCTCGACACTTTCCAGGCGCAGGCCCAGGGCCTGGATTTTTTGCTGGATCTCGTCTATATCTCCTAACAAGGTTAGCTTTGCCACGCCGCGTAATGTCAGGATCTCAGCTGCGCGTAAAATGCGTTCCTCGCTACCTTCGGGTAACACGATGTGCTGGGTTTGTATTTTTGCCCGCTGCACTAGTTCGTACTCGAACATTATTGGTGTCACACGGGTTCTGTGTTCGGAGGCAAGAAGCTGTTCGAGTTCTGGCATTGGAACATTAGCTTCCACAATGCCGAGCGCCAAAGCCATCTTGCGCTCATTCTCTGGCGTTAACTCACCGCTGATCGGGTTCACTTTCATCGCTGTGGTAAAGGTATCGTCAACCACACTCAGTACCGCAAAAGGGGGCTTGTCCAGCCCCCCAAGCAGTTTTTCCAGCTGGGGGTCAGGTTTGAGGCCGCCGGTCAGTAATAGTCCCGCTATCTGAGGACAGGCAGTAGAAGGGTGCGACATCAGGCACGCCAGAATAATATCAGCTCGGTCGCCCGGGGTAATCACAAGACAGCCTTCCTCAATGTGATCGAGAAAATCCGGCACCTGCATTGCGGCTACTGTGTAGTGTGTGATTTCCCGGTTCAGGCTGTCGCTTTCTCCATGGATGACACGAGCGTCTATACTGTGTGCGACGTCACCGATAGTGGGCCTGGTCAGTGCAGCTTCTTCAGGCACCAGATAAACCGGTGTCGTACTCGGTAGGCTGTCCCCGAATTGTGATTTGAGATCATCAAACTGTGAACGTGCCACGCCGTTGATAACAGTCGCCAGAATTTTACAGTGACGCTCCTGCAGAGATTTCAGGAATCCGGTGGTTGCTTCCTGAATTTCCCTGTTGTTGCGTCCGAATCCGCGTACCACGGGCATAATAATACAGCCCAGGTTGTTGGCAACATCAGCATTGAAGTCGAATTCGAGAGCTGCAGAAGTGCTGGAGTAGTCGCTTCCCACACACAACACGCGGTCATATTGTGTCTGTAGACGACGGTATTTTTCCAGAATTCGCTTCAGCAGTTCATTGTAGTGATTTTCTGCTATCAGTTGGCGCGCAATATCGCTGGTACATCCGTACAGATCTTCATAGGCAGAATCGATCTGATAGCGATGCGTTATCAAGTGTGTGAGTTTATCGTGTTGTTCGCCGCTATGCGTAACTGGCCTGAAAAACCCAACCTTGCCGGCATGTCCGGAAAAATATTCCATCATCGCAAGCACGATAACGGACTTGCCACTGCCACGTTCTGCGCCGCTTATATAGAGATTTTGTGCCATAGTACGGTCAACTTATGTAGTTATATTTCTTGTGACTATAGAATTCATGCTGAGCGGCATCAGTTTTCTTCACCGCTGGACTCTGATAGTAAGAAACTGCATTATGGAGTTTTACTGCAATGCCTTGCAACTTAAAACAGCCGAGGGGATACCTATGCTTGAAGAAAGCCACTATTATTTTCAAAAAGCGGCTGATGTATTGAATCTGCCGGATAGGATCAGAGAGATTTTACTCACCCCGTTGCGGGTGGTGAAAGTAAACCTGGTTATTGACGATGATTCCGGTCAGCTTCGGCATTATCAGGGCTTTCGGGTTCAACATAATAAATCGCGTGGGCCGATGAAGGGAGGTTTGCGTTTTCATCCGACGATGGATGAGGACCATGCCGCAGCGCTTGCAAATTTGATGACCTGGAAGACAGCGATTGTCGATGTCCCGTTTGGTGGGGCAAAGGGGGGCATCAATTGTGATCCCACTAAAATGAGTGAGCGGGAACTCAATGCCGTAACCCGCAAGTTCGTGGAACATACCAAGGATATCATCGGGCCAACAACTGACATTCCAGCCCCGGATGTCAATACCAATGCCAAGGTGATGGGCTGGATCATGGATGAATATTCAAAATATGAAGGATTCTCACCGGGAGTGGTTACCGGAAAGCCCTTGCACCTGTTTGGTTCAGAAGGACGGGATGAAGCAACCGGGCGTGGCGTCATGGTGGTGCTGGATGAAGCCTTGAAAGAACGTGGAAAATCATGGCAGGACATCCGTGTGGCCGTACAGGGGTTCGGCAACGTTGGTTCCAATGCGGCACGTCTTGTTGCGGAGCAGGGGGCCAGGATTGTCGCCGTTGCGGATCACATGGGTGGTGTGAGTAATGATGACGGGCTGGATATTAACGCCCTCAATGATTGGGCGCGGGAGCACCGGACTGTCAAAGGGTTTAGTGGGGGTGATCCCTTCGATGGACCGGACGTGATTACCTGGGATGTGGATGT
>QIGV01000145.1 GCA_003230085.1 Gammaproteobacteria bacterium | reverse complement strand
GTTCCGCAAGCGTTAAATAATTCTGAAATTCATTTTCTTCATGCTGTTGTTCGATGGCGCTTAAACCATGTTGGCTGATACGAATGCAGGCGACCTTGGCGCGCACCATGGCCCGGTAGGCCAGGTAATAGCGTAACAGGGGCAGGGCTTCGTAATCACCGCTATGGTGCAGGTAGGCATTCATGAAGCGAAAGCCGAGTGCCTGCTGCTTTCGACTGTCGAGATCCATCATCAGAAACGCCGCATCGCTGATGACATCGATCCAGCGCAGCCGCTCATTAAACTCAAGACAATCAAAAATTACGATTTCATTTTTATACAGAGCAATATTGGCCAGATGCAAGTCACCGTGACATTCACGAACGAAGCCGTCCTGTTTGCGCTTTGTGAACAGCGTGTTGAGACAATCCTTTTGCTGTTCAAACCACGCCTGCAGGTGATCTAGCTGACTGATTGTCGCCTGGCTGGATATCAGCGCTTTGATCTGGGTATAGTTTTCTTTGACAGGTTGCCATGCTAGTTCCGGTTCGCCGTAGGGTGTCTCCGGTGGCGCTACTGTAATGGACTGGTGGAACTCGGTAAGGATGCCGGCTATCTGGTCAATGTGTGTTGTCATCAATCCCTGTTGTTCCAGCAGACGGTCAAATTGATTCGACTGGTCAAACTGTCTCATTCTAAGTGCATACTCAAAAGGTTCTCCATCACCGTTCATGGCAGGCTGTGCGGGTGTGCCGGTAATGGGGACATTATCGAGATATAGTTGAGGTGCAAGACGCCGATTCAGACGTAATTCTTCCTCACAGAAAAAAAGTCTTTTCTTCAGGGTGCTGAAATCCAGGAAGCCCAGGTCGAGCGGCTTTTTGATTTTATAGGCATAGCTTCCTGTCAGAATGATCCATGAAATGTGAGTTTCCACCACGCTGATTTTGGCAACAGGATGGGTGTAGCATTCGGCATGAAGTAATGCTTTGATCAGTTGGCTATGCTTGTTTATTGACATTCTGCCTTATGGTAACTATTAATGGTTGCTGATACCACATGATGTAGAATGTATGATCAGCTTGTTTAATCCGAATCAGGTCCAAATATGTGAGCGTTTATTCTGTTGATAAGTTAATTGCTGAAGCCCGTAGGCTGGCAGCGGAGTATCGCCGTGCTACTGGCAAGCCGCTGGCCGGTGTCAGCAGCGAGATATGCCAGCATGATGCTGTGCGGCTAATGGACCTTGAAGTTTGCAGTTCCCAGGTGGGTGGATATGATGCTGTTGGGCGTGGCAGCAGAGATGGGAAAAAGATTCAGATCAAGGGTAGGACTATATATGATGACCGCAAGTCAGGACAAAGAATCGGGCAATTAAAAGTTGACCAGGAATGGGACAGTATCATGCTGGTGCTGATGGATGAGAATCTGGAGACCTTCGAAATCTATGAGGCAGAGAGAGCGGAAATTCTCAATGATCTGGATCAGGCCGATAAAAGCAATCGCCGCAGCCGTGGCGCAATGTCAGTGGCAAAATTCAGAAAAATAGGACGCCTGGTCTGGACGCGTGAGAATGGGATTCTGGAACATGAAGTCTGGTGCAATCAACCGGATGAATGACTTTACAAGATACTAATGCTGGATACTGCTGACTACCTCGGGCCGGATGGGCCGTTCGTGCAGGACCTAAAAGGGTTCAGACCTCGCGCCCAACAACAGGAAATGGCAAATGCCGTTGCCGAGATCATTGATGAATTCGGAGTACTCGTATCAGAAGCCGGGACAGGGACCGGTAAAACGCTCGCCTATCTGGTGCCGGCATTATTGTCAGGCAGGAAAATCATTGTTTCAACAGCCACCAAGACCCTTCAAGAACAGCTATATTTTCGAGATCTCCCCCTGGTGCGTAAGGCGCTGGCCGTGCCGGTTCAGTTTGCCATGCTCAAGGGCCGTTCTAACTATCTTTGCCGCTACCGTCTGGAATTGGCGGAACAGTCTGAATCTTTACAGCCAACTGTTCATGCTCGGCATATCAGAAAAATCAAGGCATGGGCAGGTATAACCCGGCGCGGTGACATAGAGGAAATCAATGATATTCCTGATGGCTCGCCAGTATGGTTTCAAGTGACCTCAACCACAGACAATTGCCTGGGACAGGAATGCCCGGAAATTTCCGCATGTCATCTTGTCAAGGCGCGCCGGGCGGCACAGGAAAGTGATGTTCTGGTGATTAATCATCATCTGCTGTTCTCCGACATGATGCTCAAGGAAGAGGGCTTCGGTGAACTGCTGCCGGATGCTGACTGTTTTATCCTGGATGAGGCTCATCAGCTACCAGAAACGGCAAGCCGGTTTTTTGGTATCGCCGTCAGTGGCCACCAGTTCCTTGAATTGGGGCGGGATGTTATGAAGGCCTATTATGGTGAAGCCGGGGATACGCCAGCCTTGCTGGAAGCGGTGGAGGCCATGGAAAAGGCTATGCGGGATCTGCGTATTGCAATGGGTCGCGATCAGCAGCGCGCACCCTGGGCGCGAATCTATGCTCAGCCTGCTGTCAGGGAGCAGACCGGGGAGTTGCAATCCAGGCTCGAAGCCTTACAGGCGATCTTGGCGCAACTCGCTGAACGAGGCAAAGGCCTGGAAAACTGCTGGCAGCGTAGTGTGACCTTGAGTCAACGTCTGGGACTGTTTACGACCGCAGGCGATGAGCAACATATCACCTGGTTTGAAACCACTAAAAGATCCTTTGTCTTATATGACACACCCATGGAAGTGTCCGATACATTTTCCAGCTGCATGGCGCACTACAAAAGTGCCTGGGTCTTTACCTCAGCGACACTCGCAGTAGGCAATCGCTTTGATCATTTTATATCACGGCTGGGCATAGAGGATGCGCAGGAAGCGCTTTGGCAAAGCCCCTTTGACTACGAAAAAAATGCGTTGCTTTATCTGCCTGAAAAGCTGCCGCAACCGGGTGAAAGATCTTATATCGCTGCCATCGTAGAGGCCGCAGTGCCGGTGTTGACTGCGAGCGGTGGTCGGACATTTTTTTTATTTACCAGCCACCGGGCCCTACGGGAAGCAGCCCGCTTATTACAGGAGAAAGGGCTGCCTTATCCACTGCTGGTTCAGGGGTCAGCACCTCGCAGTGAGCTACTCGAACAGTTTCGCACCCTGGGCAATGCAGTCCTGCTAGGGACCAGCAGCTTCTGGGAAGGTGTCGATGTGCGCGGCTCCGCATTATCTTGTGTCATCGTCGACAAACTACCTTTTGCACCCCCGGATGATCCAGTATTTCAGGCCCGCGCTGCGGCCCTTGAGAAAAGAGGAGGAAACCCATTTCGGGAATATCAGTTGCCGAATGCGGTGATTACCTTGAAGCAGGGTGTGGGCCGCTTGATTCGTGATGTCCATGACCGTGGCGTGTTAATGCTGTGTGATCCACGCCTCATCAGCCGGTCTTACGGCAAGGTATTTATTAAAAATCTACCGACCATGAAGATCACCCGGACATTGGATGACGTGGAGCAGTTTTTCGGCCTGGAGCAGGAAGCGGCTGCCGATGAAGAGATAAATCCTCAAACTATCGTTGCTGAAACATGAAAATCATCGCCATCGATACCTCAACGGAGGCCTGTTCTGCGGCATTGTTTGACAACGATTCGGTTATTGAACGTTACCAGATTGCGCCGCGTAAGCATGCCGAATTAATTCTACCCATGCTGGAGTCACTGCTGCAGGAATCAGGGTTAGTGATGGCCCGTATCGATGCCCTGGCTTTCGGACGTGGTCCTGGCGCGTTTACCGGGTTGCGCATTGCCGCTGGAGTGACCCAGGGTATCGCCTTTGGTGCAGATCTGCCCGTAATACCGGTATCTTCACTGGCCGCTCTGGCCCAGGGCATGTTTCGAGAACAGAGTGCGCAACAGGTTTTAGCAGGCATCGATGCCCGGATGCAGGAAGTATATTGGGGGAGATATCGCCTGGGCGAGGGTGATGTAATGAGATTGGAAGGGCAGGAAACGGTGTGTCTTCCGGATCAGGTTGAAATTCCGACACAGGGACAGTGGGTCGGCGCCGGGACGGCTTGGCTGACTTACGAGACGATACTGGGAGAGCGGCTGGATGGACGGGCCAGTTCATGGTCTGGTGAACGATACCCTCGTGCCCGGGATATTGCCACGCTGGCAGCACAAGATTTTTTGTCAGGCACAACAGTGAGCGCGGAAGAAGCAGTACCGGTCTATTTACGGGATAACGTGGTGAGAAGGCCAATTTCCTGAGGGAGAGGGCGTTAACGGGACAACATGCTCAGAGTATTACAAATCACCGATACACACCTGTATGCAGATAAAGACCGGCAGTATTACGATGTCAATACAGATGTCACGTTGCAAAATATACTCGATCAGGTATTGCAGGTAGAAGACGATGCCAGCCTGGTGCTGATGACTGGTGACCTGGTGCACGATGAATCACCGCTTGCCTATCAACGATTCCACCACTATTTATCCAGATTGGAAAGGCCGGTTTACTGCCTGCCGGGTAATCATGATGATGTGACTTTGATGAACAGGCTATTGTCAGGGAATGGTGTGAGCTGTGAGCGGTTTGTACTACATGACCACTGGCAGTTTATCTTGCTGGATTCAACTGTGACAGGGGAAGTGGGTGGTCATCTTGCAGCAGAGGAGCTGGACAAGCTCGCCGTCTGTCTGCAGACTCATCCGGATCACTATGCTGTTGTTTGCCTGCATCATCCGCCGATAGCTAGCGGCTGCGCCTGGCTGGATCAGGGGTTGATACTCGACAATCCCGGAGAACTGTTCAATGTACTGGATGCACATGCCAATGTGCGTTGTGTGCTGTGGGGCCATATCCACCAGGAGTCTGATGTGCTACGTAACAACGTCCGATTGCTGAGTTCACCATCAACCATGTTACAGTTCAAACCGGATTCAGCAATATTTGCGATCGATGATACAGCCCCGGGGTATCGCTGGTTGAATTTACACGCGGACGGTAAGCTGGAAACTGGTGTCGTTCGCCTGATAGATTATTAAATCATATCAGAAGGGAGGGATAATAAATGACAGACTGCCTGTTTTGTAAAATGATCAGTGGCGAGATCAAGGCCGATGTCGTTCTGGATGACGACAAGGTGCTGGCCTTCAGGGATATCAATCCACAAGCACCTGTCCATATCCTGGTGATCCCTAAGGAACATATTGCCACGATCAACGATCTTGACGAGGCACATAGTGACATGGTGGGCCAACTTTACCTGGTGGCAAAACAGATTGCAGCACAGGAAGGCATACATGAAGCAGGCTACCGTACCGTTATGAATTGTAATGCCGATGCGGGACAATCTGTCTATCACATCCATCTTCACCTGCTGGGTGGACGACTAATGGCTTGGCCGCCTGGCTAGTGCTTCGCCAAGGTGATTATTTAGGGTAAACTGGTGCACTTTTTAGCATTGGAATTAGAAAATGATTGAACTGAATTTAATTCTCAACCGGATCAAAGATATGCAAGGGCGTCTAATCGGCCTGAGGGGGTATCTTTGACCTGGATGTCAAAGCCGAGCGATTAATTGAAGTCGAAAGAGAACTGGAAGATCCAAACGTATGGAATAAGCCAGAACGTGCCCAGGAATTGGGACGGGAACGCGCCCAGCTGCAACTGGCAGTTGAAACAATCAACAGGCTTGACGATGGTCTACCCGAAGCGCAAGAACTGCTGGAACTCGCTGGTGATGAGGATGATGAAGAGACAGTCGCATCTGTGGTTTCAGATCTTGACGGGCTGGAACGGGAACTGGCGACGCTTGAGTTTCGGCGTATGTTTTCTGGCGAGATGGATGCGCATAATGCATTCCTGGATATTCAGGCCGGCTCCGGTGGTACAGAAGCTCAGGATTGGGCAGAGATGTTGATGCGTATGTTTCTGCGCTGGGGTGAGCGGCGCGGTTTTAACACGGAAGTGATGGAAATCTCGCCTGGCGAAGTTGCCGGCATCAAAAGCGCTGCCATCAGGTTTGAGGGGGAATACGCTTTTGGATGGCTACGTACTGAAACCGGCGTACACCGCTTGGTACGGAAATCACCCTTTGATTCAGGCAATCGCCGCCATACTTCGTTTGCAGCAGTATTTGTCGCGCCGGAAATCGATGATGATATTGAGATCGAGATTAACCCCGCCGATTTGCGGGTCGACACCTATCGCGCCAGTGGCGCAGGGGGACAGCATGTGAATCGTACTGATTCTGCAATCAGATTGACACACCTGCCAACAGGCGTTGTAGTACAGTGTCAAAATGATCGTTCCCAGCACAAAAACCGCGCATCTGCCATGAAACAACTCAAGGCGAAGCTCTATGAGCTTGAAATGCAGCAGCGCAATGCCGAAAAACAGTCACTGGAGGAAAGTAAATCCGATATCGGTTGGGGTCATCAGATTCGCTCGTATGTCCTGGACCAGTCGCGTATTAAGGATTTGCGCACGGGAGTGGAAACTGGCAATACCCAGGCGGTACTGGATGGGGATCTGGATGCCTTTATTGAAGCCAGCCTGAAAAGTGGTTTATAGGATAGGGCGTGTTAACACGCCCTGGTAAACTGGATAAAGTTGATGAGTGAAAACGAAGAACATGAACAGATAGCACAACGGCGCGCTAAACTGGCCGAATTGCGCTTGCAGGGGAATCCCTTCCCTGTTGATTTTCGACGCAATGTTGTGGCTGGTGAACTTCACGCCGAATATGACACACATGACCAGGCTGCCCTGGAATCCGAGCCGCGCAGGGTCAAGGTGGCGGGAAGAATGATGCGCCGCCGTATCATGGGTAAGGCCAGCTTTACCCATATACAGGACATGTCCGGCCAGATACAGCTTTATGTTCAGCGTGATGTGGTTTCACCCGAAGTCTACCAGGCATTCAAGAACTGGGATCTGGGCGATATCATCGGTGCAGAGGGGGTTATATTTAAAACCAAGACGGGGGAACTATCTGTCCGTATCGAAGAGATCCGTCTGCTGACCAAATCCTTGCGCCCCTTGCCTGATAAATTTCATGGCTTGGTTGATCAGGAAATGCGTTATCGCCAACGCTATCTAGACTTGATCATGAATGAAGTCACGCGCAATACTTTCCATGCACGGACAATCATCATCGATTTTATCCGGCGCTTCCTGATCGATCGTGACTTTCTTGAAGTTGAAACACCTATGATGCAGATGCTTCCTGGTGGGGCAACAGCGCGTCCATTTGAAACCTATCACAATGCTCTGGATGTTCCTTTGTATCTGCGTATCGCGCCCGAGCTTTATCTTAAGCGCCTGGTCGTCGGTGGTTTTGAACGGGTATTTGAAATCAATCGAAATTTCAGAAACGAAGGTCTATCCACTCGTCACAACCCCGAATTCACCATGCTGGAATTCTATCAGGCCTATGCCGATTATCATGATTTGATGGATATAACGGAAGAATTGTTGCGTGATCTGGCGTTGCACCTCAAAGGTGATGCAACCATTCATTATCAAGGCGTCGATTATCATTTTGGTGAACCCTTTCGACGCTTGACACTTAAGGACGCAATACTGCAATACAATCCGGATATCTTGCTATCTGAGATTGAGAAAATAGACTCTATCAGAGCGCTTGCAAACCGTCTGGATATCCCGTTGAAAGATTCTTTTGGGCTGGGCAAGATCCAGCTGGAGATATTTGAGAAGACAGTGGAAGAACAATTGAGTGAGCCAACCTTTATCACTGAGTATCCTACAGAAGTTTCACCACTGGCGCGCCGCAATGATGAAGACCCGGAAATAACAGATCGTTTTGAATTATTTATTGGTGGGAGAGAGATTGCAAACGGGTTTACAGAGTTGAACGATTCCGAAGATCAATCTGAACGCTTGCGCGGCCAACTCAGGGAAAAGGAAGCCGGGGATATGGAGGCGATGCATTTTGATGCCGACTATATTCGCGCCCTGGAGCATGGCTTGCCCCCTACAGCGGGTGAAGGCATCGGGATTGACCGTTTGGTTATGTTATTAACCGATTCGGCATCGATAAGAGATGTTCTGCTGTTTCCTCATATGAGACCGGAAAAATAACAACTACTGTTGTTTGTACAGTGTTTTCAAGTTACGGGTTAAATGCTAAAGAGTTGTTTGACTTCTGAGATTTCTTCCCGGGCATCGTTGATAATTGAGATACTTTCTTCCGGTGTTAGCGCGAGGCGCTGAAAAGCAGGGATTTCTGACCAATCAAGTTTAGTGTGTGGATGGTCAGTGCCGATATGGCTGAGTAGGTTGGCTATGATAACGACGTCTGTCAGGTCTGCTTCAGTACTAGGGTCACGATCCAGGTTTTCGTGCTCCGACGCTACCATGATCAGGTCGGCAGGAAATTTCCAGGCACGTAAAATCAGCGTGCCTACCTTGCTATGCAGGACAGTCAATACTTTATTCAGAGCCTGTTCGTTTTCGGCCAGTTCAGGGATTAGCTCAGAATATTCCAGAATGGGTAATTTGCCAATATCATGAATGAGGCCGGCCAGCATCGCCTCATCTTCTTTGATTGAAGTATATTCCCGTGCGATGACATGGCTCAATGCCGCAACGTTGATGCTGTGACTCCAGTTCTGCTCGAGGAGTTTCTTTTTCAGCGGTGAAGCCAGCTTATTTTGAAATAGCTGTTCCATGGCAAGTGTAGTAACAATATTCCGTACGTTAGTATTGCCAAGGCGAGTGATTGCTGATTTAACATCATCCACTTGACGTGCAGTACGATACAGGGGGCTGTTAACAACACGTAATAGACGCGTGGATAATACTACGTCAGCATTAATGATTTTTGATACCTGATTCGAAGTGACTTCACCCTTGTCGATTAATTGTCGAATTTTGAGGGGAATATCCGGCAGGGCGGGTAACTCTACCCGGTTGGCTTTAATATCCGAAACCAGGTCATGCCAGAATTGTTCTATTTGTGATGAGGCCATATCTTGATTTCAGTAGGATGTATTACCCATAGTTGATCGTTAGGTAGAAGAAAAACTTGAATAATATTTGAGTTATAGCGTGATATTTCCTGCACCATCCGGTGTGTATGGATTATCCTGCTTCTGAAGAAATGGCGTATGGCAGGGTTTCCAGTGAGACCGCGGCCTCATTTGCCGACAGGCACAGGGTGCCTGCATCATGATGCTCGATCATAATGACCGCCAGGGTGTCGCAGGTACCATCGCCGGTCATTACAGACTTGACTATGGTCCCGACTGACTGTTTTTCACCCTGTTTAAGATAGATCGGAGTCCCCGGCGGGGGCGCTTGCTCGGTTTTAATAGAGACACGGTACATACGTCGCTTGGTCTTACCAAGGTGCTGGAGTCGTGCCACGATTTCCTGCCCGGTATAACAGCCTTTCTTAAAACTGACGCCATCAAGCAATTCAAGATTGACCGACTGGGGTATGAATTCCTCTACGGTGTCCGGATAAATTTCAGGAATGCCTGCTCGAATATCCAGTTGCGACCAGGCGATGGCACCAACAGGTGCTGATCTGGCATCCAATACTGACCAGATTTTCTCCATCGCCAGGCAGTCGCCGCAAATAAAAAAACGTGCTGAAAGGTCATTGCAGGGAAGGCGGATGATAGTTATTTCACCGGTTTGGCGGGCTTCATTAGGTGCTGCTGGCAGTTCGGTAAAGATAGATGCCAGCGCCGTCTCGCTATCAGGGCCGGCGCACACTATTCGCACCAGGGAGTCACCGGCATCTTCCAGGGTAAGCTGTGACATAAGGATGTATTTCTGCAGACGCTGCATGACAGTTTCCAGTATTGCATTTGGCAATTGCAGATAGTAGGTGTCGTTGCGATAAAAAATTCTGAAAATAGCGAGTAATCTTCCCTTGGGATTGCAGTACCCGCTGATCTGGCTGTGCCCGTGGTTCACTTTCTCAATGTCATTGGTCAGCTGGCCCTGTAGAAAAGCTAGCGCATCTTTCCCACGCACAGCTATTAGGCCATCATGAGAAAAATCGGCCATCACGCTTCCAGAGATGGTTACTTTAGTTTCGCGTTTCGGGCTTCCGAAATGAAGTGCATGGCCATCTGCCATGACAACGCCCGCATCCTTAAGGAAATTTCGCCATTGATCATTCATGGTTTAACTATCCGGTTGTTTAACGGTATTGTACCGCCTGCAATCGTTGGTTCGCCAGCGATTTCGCCAGTATATCACTTAGCATGACCGCCCGCGCAGTGGCAATAAAATGCTTGAGGCTATGAGCTAGAATATCGGTTTGGCGTATTGATCTTTCTTATTAAATACCATTGAATTATGATGTAAAATTTGAGTTAAAGATTAAGGATAATCTCTTGATTCATTTTGTAGTTAACCCTGAATGTTATCAGTAGTGACTGCCGTCCGTTATACGCACCATGCTTTAATCCAGTAAGTGATAATACGGCATGTTGTGTTACCGGAGTTACCATTTCCAGGCCGAATATTTTCTTGTCATGGGATTGCTGAAAATCTGCTTAAAATGGGCTACACTCACTGACCATGAAAAACAAAAACAAGCGGCCGGTATTCTTCGACCTGACCCGTATACACCATCCGGTGATGGCTGTAATGTCAATTGCCCACCGCATTTCCGGTGTTATTCTTTTCCTTGCCTTACCTGTCTCGGCTTACTTGCTTGATTTATCACTGAGGAGCCAGCAGGGCTATGCCGATGTGGTGAGCTTGATTGAATATAGCGTAGTGAAGTTGTTCCTGATACTGGGCGTTTGCGCACCATCTTTTTGCAGGGATTCGCTATTTGTTCATCGATATTGATATGGGAGTAGCGCTTCATACTGCGCGACGTACTGCCACCGCAGTTATCTTTGCTGGTGCAGTGGTTTTTTTGCTGGGATTATTGCTACTGCTATGAGTCGGCGTGCATCTGGATTAAGGGCATGGCTGCTACAGCGTATCAGTGCGATCTATATCGCCCTGTTTGGTCTGTTTTTTCTGTTTACGATGCTGTTAGCCGCGCCAGAGTCCTATCAGGATTGGCAGCGCTGGATTGCGCGCCCGCTGATGAGCCTCTCCATGGTGATATTTTTTATCGCACTGGTCACCCATGCCTGGGTGGGGATACGTGATGTCATCATGGATTACGTGAGCACCTTATCGATTCGCTTGCTCCTGTTGAGCCTGATCGGTGTTATTTTGTTGGGTTCTTTGAGCGCAGCCATTATGGCGCTCCTATCAGTGAGATGATTAGACGATGAGTGTGGATATTGAAAAACGGCGGTTTGATACTCTTGTTATCGGTGCGGGTGGTGGAGGATTACGCGCAGCACTGCAACTGGCTCAGGACGATGCCGCTGTTGCGGTGGTTTCCAAAGTGTTCCCCACACGTTCCCATACCGTTGCAGCACAGGGCGGAATGAATGCTGCCCTGGCCAATGTGGTGCCCGATAACTGGCACTGGCACATGTATGATACGGTCAAAGGTAGCGATTACCTGGGAGATCAGGATGCCATAGAGTATATGTGCCGGGCGGCATCGCGCCTGGTGATCGAGCTTGAACATTTCGGGGTACCCTTTTCCCGCCTGGAAAACGGTAAAATTTATCAACGCCCATTTGGTGGTCAGAGCCAGGATTTCGGTGGCGATCAGGCCTCACGCACCTGTGCTGCAGCCGATCGAACTGGCCATGCTATTCTGCATGCCTTATATCAACAGAATATCCGCGCCAAGACTCATTTTTTCGATGAATATTTTGCCATCGACCTGCTTAAGGATGATGAAGGATATGTCCAGGGCGCACTGGTGATTAGTATTGAAACCGGTGAGCCCCTGATCATTGAAGCCAAGACCACCTTGCTGGCAACAGGGGGCGCCGGGCAACTTTATCGTACCAACACCAACGCTCGTATTAATACCGGCGATGGCATGGGCATGGCATTGCGGGCGGGTATTCCGCTACAGGACATGGAGTTTGTTCAGTTTCATCCCACTGGTATTGCCGGTAAGGGGATGTTGATTACCGAGGGTGCCCGTGGGGAGGGGTGCTACCTAATTAACAAAGATGGTGAGCGCTTTATGGAGCGCTATGCGCCGCATGCCAAGGACCTGGCGAGTCGTGACGTCGTTAGCCGCGCCATAGCAACAGAGGTAAGGGAAGGGCGTGGGTGCGGCCCGGATGGCAACTATGTCCTGCTTAAACTGGAGCACCTGGGTGCTGACGTTATTCACAAGCGTCTGCCGGGTATCCACAGTATGGTCAAGACATTTCTGCATATTGATGCCGTGGAAGAGCCAATCCCGGTGTTCCCCACCTGCCACTATTCCATGGGGGGCATTCCCACCAACCGTTATGGACAGGTTGTGGTCCCTGAACTGCAAGGTGCAGAAGAACCGGTCCCGGGGCTTTACGCAGTGGGGGAATGTGCCTGTGTTTCTGTGCACGGTGCTAACCGTTTAGGCGGGAATTCCCTGCTGGATATTGTGGTATTCGGACGCGCGGCCGGCAATCATATTATTGAATTTCTCAGAGAGTCCCGTTATCACCGTGCACTGAATAACGATAGTGTTGATCGGGCGCTCGCGCGGCTGGCACGCTGGGATAAGAAGGGCGGTGGCGAGACCGTTGATGGCCTGCGCAGTGAACTGCAACGTACCATGGAGGAATATTGTGGTGTATTTCGCACTGAAGACATCATGCAGGAGGGTGTCAATAAGGTGCTGGCTCTAGAAAAACGTTTGGCAGATGTCACACTGAGTGATCATAGCAAGGTATTTAATACTGCACGCATTGAGGCGCTAGAGCTGGAAAACCTCATGGAAGTGGCAGTTGCAGCAGTCATCTCCGCGCTAGCGCGCAAGGAAAGCCGGGGCGCCCATTCACGCATTGATTACCCGCAGCGTGATGATGAGCGTTGGTTGAAACATACGCTGTTTATCAAGGAGGGGAAACAGTTGGATTATAAGCCGGTCAGAATGAAACCCATTAGCGTGGAGTCCTTCCCACCCAAAGAGAGGGTCTATTGATTATGGTAAGCATGCGTTTTTCAATTTACCGCTACGATCCTGATAAGGATTCTCAACCGTATATGAAGGACTACGAGATCGATGGTCTCGAGACAGACATGATGCTGCTTGATGCACTGAAAATGATCAAGGCGCAGGATGAGAGCCTTAGTTTCAGGCATTCCTGTGGTGAGGGCGTGTGCGGGTCTGATGCCGTGAATATCAATGGCAGTAACGGCCTGGCCTGTATTACTCCGTTGAGCAGCCTAAAGACACCGGTGGAGGTACGACCCTTGCCGGGGCAACCGGTAATTCGTGACCTGGTGGTCGACATGAGTCAGTTCTATAAACAATATCGAGCCGTCAAGCCTTATCTGGTTGTCAAGGACCCGATGCCTGAGGTGGAATTCAGACAGTCGCCCGAGGAGAGGGAAGAGCTGGATGGTCTGTATGAATGTATCCTGTGTGGATGCTGTTCGACGGCGTGCCCATCCTTCTGGTGGAATCCAGACAAATTTCTGGGGCCAGCCGCCTTGCTACAGGCCTGCCGTTTTCTGTCAGACAGCCGGGACCAGGCGACCGAGGAAAGGTTGGATGATCTGGAAGACGCCTATAAGCTGTTTCGCTGTCACACCATCATGAACTGTGCTCAGGTTTGCCCCAAAGGCTTGAACCCTACTGAGGCAATCGGGAAAATCAAGCAGAAAATGACCAAGCAGTTGATATGAATCTGAAAGGACAGCAGGTTAGCAAGGCGCGACTTTATTGGCAGTGCCGGCGCGGGATGCGGGAGCTTGACTTGTTGCTTGAGGCGTTTATGGGTAGTCAATATGATGGTTTGTCGGCGCAGGAGCAGGAAGTTTTTAATACCTTATTGACCTACCCGGATCACTTGCTTCTTGAATATTTGATGGGCCGGATAGTGCCGAGCGATAAGGAAATCGCCAGTGTCGTCGCGAAGATATGTAATACCCCTACGCATTAGTCCTGGTTTTTCCTTGCGCCTGACCATTCTTTTGATACTGGTGCATTTGGGGGGAATCTTGATGCTGTTCAACATGCAGTGGCAATGGTGGCAGATTGTTTTAATGAGTAGTGTTGTTCTAATCAGTCTGATCTACAATTTTGGGCGGCATGTTTTACAAGCCCATCAGCAATCCATTACAGAAATAAACTGGGCCAGTGACGGACGGTGGTTGCTCACCACCCGTAGCGGAAATAGTTTCCAGGCACGTCTGTCAGCAAATAGTTTTTTGCATCCACAGTTGGTCGTTTTAAATTTTAACCGTGGCCGTTGGAAAAGGCAGTCTGTTGTTCTCTTTAGAGACGCGCTTGATCAGGAAAGTTTTCGTCGGTTACGTGTGCGCCTGGGAAGGGAAGCTTGTGTGGATTGAAAGTTATCAGGTGTCAGCACCGTTATTCGTGGTTTTTGGCTATCATCGAGTTGTGGATAGTCGAGTGTATAGTGCAGGCCACGGCTCTCTTTGCGTTCCATAGCTGATCGGATAATAAGTTCCGCAACCAGTGCGAGGTTGCGTAATTCAATCAAATCATTGGTGACCCGGAAATTCCCGTAATAGTCCTCGATTTCCTGCTTCAACAAGTCACTACGCCGCAGTGCGCGTTGTAGGCGTTTGTTAGTACGCACTATACCGACATAGTCCCACATAAAGTGGCGCAGTTCATTCCAGTTGTGTGAGACCACCACTTCTTCATCTGAGTCAGTGACCTGGCTCTCATCCCAGCTGGGAATATCCTCAGATTCGCCGAATTTCCCAAGGTTTTCCAGAATATCGTAATAAGCAGCTTCTGCGAATACCAGACATTCGAGCAGCGAGTTACTGGCAATACGATTGGCGCCATGTAGGCCGGTATAGGCCATTTCGCCAACAGCATACAAACCCGGTATATCTGTTTTGCCATGAATGTCAGTCATGACGCCGCCACACAGATAATGTGCAGCGGGAACCACTGGGATGGGTTCTCTGGTCATATCAAAGCCAAATTGTAGGCAGCGGTCATGGATGGTGGGGAAATGCTCCTTGATATAACTAGCCGGCTTGTGGCTGATATCAAGATAGACGCACTCAGCGCCAAGGCGTTTCATTTCGTGATCAATCGCTCTCGCGACAATGTCACGTGGTGCCAATTCGCCACGGGTATCGAATTGCGACATGAACGGGGTGCCATCCGGCAATAATAAGCGACCCCCCTCGCCGCGTACCGCTTCTGAAATCAGGAAAGATTTTGCATTGGGGTGGTAGAGGCAGGTCGGGTGGAACTGGATAAATTCCATATTGGCGACGCGGCAGCCAGCACGCCAAGCCATAGCAATTCCATCACCAGTGGCGACATCCGGGTTGCTGGTATAGAGGTAGACTTTTCCTGCACCACCTGTGGCAAGGGTTACCATTTGTGCGCTGAATGAGTGCACTGTCTGTTGCTCGATATCAAAAATATAGGCGCCTGAACAGTGATTGTGATCGTGGCCGAGCTTGTGGCCAGTGATCAGGTCTATGGCCAGGTGGTATTCAAAAATATCAATACCAGGGTGTTCCCGCGCTTGTTGCTCCAGCGTCTTCTCGACGGCACGGCCAGTGGCGTCCGCTGCATGTATAATGCGACGGTGGCTGTGGCCACCCTCACGGGTCAAATGATAATCGGAATTGCCAATGACACCCGCCTCACGAGTAAAGGGGACGCCTTTATCGATTAACCATTGGATACCATTGCGGGCATGTTCAACACAGTAAGCTGCAATTTTCTCGTCACATAACCCGGCTCCAGCAGTCAGGGTATCCTCGATATGTGACGAAAAGGAGTCGCTTTTATCCAGTACCACGGAGATGCCGCCCTGGGCATAAAGTGTTGCGCCTTCGGTGAGTGACCCTTTGGAGATCAGGGCGATACGGGCATGATCGGCCAATCGCAGCGCAAGGCTGAGACCTGCGGCGCCACTGCCAATAACCAGCACGTCATGACGGTATTGTTGGCGCATCCCATACTTCCATCAGCTGAGTGATAATATACTGACTAGCCTAATTTTTTCTGATAATATCAGAAAATAAACTGGCTTGCAGAGATGGTTGGAAGGTTAATAGAAAAATTTAATATTTTTGTTGAACTTCAGATTAATCGGGCTGTCTACTAAAAAGAGCAGAGGTGAATGCCTCTGTGGAGGGAAAGGCCCGAATGGGCGAGATAAATGTTGATAAGCAGCTGGTCGAGCGAGTCCAGAGAGGTGATAAGAAGGCATTCGATATCCTCGTTTTAAAATACCAGCATAAACTGGTTAAGTTAGTTTCTCGCTATGTATATGATTCCAGTGAGGTTTTTGATGTTGTTCAAGAAGTTTTTTTAAAGGCATATCGGGCAATACCCAACTTTCGGGGTGAGAGTGCATTTTATACATGGCTGTATCGAATCGGAGTCAATACAGCGAAGAATCATCTGATTTCCCAAGGCAGGAAGCCACCCAATGTAGACATAGATGCAGAGGAAGCTGAGCAGTATGAAGGGGAATCGCCGCTTAAGGAATATGCAACGCCTGAGGGCTTATTGCTGAAGGAAGAAGTCGAAAACACGGTCATTACTGCAATTGACAATTTGCCTGAAGATTTAAGAATTGCCATTACATTGAGAGAACTGGAAGGTCTTAGTTACGAAGAAATCGCTGAGGCAATGGAATGTCCGGTAGGGACGGTAAGATCTAGAATCTTCCGTGCAAGGGAAGCGGTTCATCAGAAACTGGAACCATTATTGAAGTGACAACAAGGGTAATAATAATGAAAACGATGAAGGCAGACCAGGTATCCATGATGATGGATAGTGAGATGAGTCAGCAGGAAATGGATCGTTTTATTCGACACTTAAAAGATAATCCCCACCTAAAGTCCTGCTGGAATAGTTACCACCTGATCGGAGATTCTCTCCGCCAGAAGCTGCCCGAATTTATCAATACTGAACTTCACTCCAAAATCACTGCCGCAATACAGAACGAACCCACCTATTTTCTGCCCCAGACCGCATCTCATAAAAAATCTGTTGCCGCACCAAGTCGCAAAAAAGAAGTGCTGGGCTTTGCCTTGGCAGCATCGATTACAGCGGTTGCCGTTATTGGTGTGATGCAGGTTAGCGAGCATTCAGATATTCAGGGCCAAGCCGCTACGGTGGCTATGGTTGATGGAACTCAACCGACACAGTCATCGCAACAGTCTGTATCTACAGCGTTAGCTGGACGCCAGGAAAATAAGGATGTCGTATACGCTAGCGTAACGACTGCGTCAGGCATGATATATACCAATGCTGCCTATAGCCAGGTAGAAGAAGCGGCCAGTCTATATGATTACCTGGTCAATTATAATGAGTATGCACGGACGCTCTCCCTTCAAGGAGAAATGTATCCTGCGATACAATTGGTTGGTTATACGCCTTAGACGGGATCGTAATGCCTTACAGTCCTGTTTCCCGATTGATTTTGGGATACCGGAATGAAATTCCCTTCTGTGCCAGGATTGTCCTCACTCCAATCAATGAACCTTAGATATCTGCCTGAATCACGCTGAATCAGGATTGGTTTTATCTTCGTAATCCCTCAAATATGGTAATATCCACGCTGGAACCTGTCAGCAGGCTGTGTTATCGATAAAATAGTGTTTTCAATAACTGCTTCATGTATTTCGTATTCTGAAACGCTAATTTCAGAAGTTGATATACACTTTCTTGCCAGGCTTGGAATCTTTAGCTGATACATTTAAAAATTGATATGCTCACTGAAAACGCGCGGGTAATTGAAGTCAATGATGACATTGCCGTTGTGGAGACACAACGCAAGGTTGCGTGTCAGTCATGTGCTGTCAACAAGGGGTGCGGAACAGGGGTAATTGCCAAGATTTTGGGCGGTAAACGCTTCCATCTCAAAGTTCTAAATCCCATCAAGGCAGAAGTTGGTGATGAGGTCATTGTCGGTATCGAAGACAATTTACTCGTTGCCAGTTCGTTTATTGTGTATACAATACCCCTGGTTCTAATGCTTGCGGGTGGTTTGTTGGGTGATATGTTCGTTCGTACAGATGACGGCAGTAGTAGCGAATGGCTGGTGATACTGCTATCCGCTATGGGTTTTTTAGGTGGATTGATCGGCATTAATCGTTTTTCGCGCAGGATAGCCAGTAATGCGAAATATCGACCGGTAATCCTTTCACGCAAGGAGGAATATATTTCCTTTGCTTCCAGGAGTGCGTCTGATTCACTGAGGTAGCAGTTAGAATATCGGGTTGGGAAATGATGTACAACGATGCAATATGGTCACTGCAAGCACACATTAGGGTTGCTTGACGAGCAAAATATTTGGGAACAGGGTGGTCTTAATACCTTTGGATTTTCTAGCAGGAGTTTACAAATGAATAAAGCGTGGTCAATAAGACATTGTCTGCAGCATATTATGCTTGTACTGTTTTTGACAGGCAGTAGTAGTCTCTGGGCAGCTGCTCGGGATTTACCGGATTTCACCGATCTTGTTGAGCAGGCGCGCGCGACTGTTGTCAATATCAGTTCTACACAGAAGATAAGCAGGGGGAAACAGTTATCTCCTTTTAACGGGCCCCATGGACAAAGACCTGAGGCACCCTTTGATGATTTTTTCCGCCGGTTTTTCGGTGACGAATATGGTGATAGGGGTGATAACGAAGAGTTCTATGATAAATCCCTTGGGTCCGGCTTTGTGATCTCGGAAGATGGTTATGTTTTGACTAATAACCACGTGATCAAAGACGCAGATGAAGTCATCGTTAAATTATCAGATAAACGTGAGTTTGTTGCCGAAGTTGTGGGGTTCGACAAGCGCAGCGATGTTGCGCTGCTGAAAATTGACGCCGAAGATCTCACTGTTGCAAAAATCGGGGATTCTGACAAATTGAAAGTGGGAGGCTGGGTCCTGGCGATCGGTTCTCCCTTCGGTTTTGACTATACCGTGACGGCTGGAATTGTCAGCGCCAAGGCGCGCAGCCTTCCCAACGAAAATTATGTGCCTTTCATTCAAACAGATGTGGCTATCAATCCGGGAAATTCTGGAGGGCCACTGTTAAACATGGAAGGTGAAGTGATTGGCATCAATTCCCAGATTTACAGTCGGACTGGCGGTTTTATGGGACTATCTTTTGCTATTCCTATTGAAGTTGTCATGGATGTTGTCGATCAATTGAAATCCAGTGGACACGTGGTACGGGGGTGGCTGGGTATCCTCATACAGGATGTTACTCGGGAACTGGCTGAATCATTTGGCATGGATAAACCTATAGGAGCCCTGGTTGCCAGGGTATTACCTGATAGCCCTGCGGAAGACGCTGGAATCAAGGTGGGTGATGTCATTGTTAATTTCAACGGCAAGGAAGTCTCAAGTTCCTCGGCGCTACCTCCCATGGTAGGCAGCACCAAGGTGGACGACCGTGTTAAGGTTAAAATTATCCGGGAAGGTAAGTCCAAAACGATCAAAGTAAAGATCAGCGAGTTGCCTGATGATAACGATATCAAGCTTGCCAGGAATGGTGATGACACCCGGGATGTCAGGATCAAGAGGATCAATATCAGCGTTTCAAATCTGACGGAAAATCAGAAGGAAGCGATAGAACATAAAACAGGTGTGTTAGTTGAGGCTGTTAAACCCGGGCCTGCATCACGTGCCGGTGTGCGCCGGGGTGATGTTGTGCTGAAATTTAATAACAAGGATGTCGAGGATATTAAGCAGTTCAAGAAGCTTGTTAAGGATGCGCCGGACGGAAAGTCGGTATCGTTGCTGATCCTGCGTCGAGGTAGCCCGATATTCCTGGCATTAAAAATCACTGAGAAAGATTAAGAATAGATCACAGAGCTTTATATGTTGGGTTCCTCTGCGTTATATTGCCGCACAATAGTGGTTGAGGATGCAGGAGATGAGCAGGCTCTCGCTTATCTCCTGTACGGAATCCGTTTGCGTAGGTGATATTAAATACCTTATATTTCATGAACTTGCCACGCATGGATGGTGCCTTCTCTCAACACCACTTTGCCTCAAATAATGGACAGAATTTTCCCATATATCAATCAATGCAATGGTAGCCGACAGTTCGGGGCGCCATTTGTCTAATCGGTCAATGCCATGCGCCATATACGTAATTTCTCCATAATAGCCCATATCGATCATGGCAAGTCGACGCTTTCGGATCGCCTGATACAGGTATGCGGGGGGCTCAGTGAGCGTGAAATGTCTGCTCAGGTGCTGGATTCGATGGACCTCGAACGTGAACGTGGCATCACCATCAAGGCGCAAAGTGTATCACTTAATTACCACGCCAAAGATGGTAACGAATATCAGTTAAATTTTATTGATACCCCCGGGCATGTCGATTTTTCCTACGAAGTATCACGGTCACTTGCAGCTTGCGAAGGCGCACTGTTGGTTGTAGATGCTTCGCAAGGTGTTGAGGCGCAAACCGTAGCGAACTGTTACACGGCCATTGAACAGGAACTGGAGGTTGTGCCAGTGCTTAATAAAATCGATTTGCCGACGTCTGAACCAGAACGAGTGATTAGAGAGATCGAGGAAATCGTTGGAATCGATGCTTCCGATGCTGTACGTATCAGCGCTAAAACAGGTGCAGGCATCGATGAATTGCTGGAAAAAATAATTACCGGAATCCCGGGGCCTGAGGGTGATCCGGATGCCCCTTTGCAGGCACTGATTATCGATTCCTGGTTTGATAATTACCTTGGCGTCATCTCGCTAGTGCGGGTGATGCAGGGCACACTACGCCAACGAGACAAGATCACCATAATGTCTGCCCAACGCAACTATCAGGTAAACAAGACAGGCATATACACTCCTAAATCTGTTGAGAAAGAGCAATTACGAGCTGGTGAAGTCGGTTTTGTCATTGCTGGTATTAAGGAAGTCGATGGCGCGCCAGTGGGTGATACGCTGACTCATACCAGTCACCCGGCAAACTCAGCATTGCCTGGATTTCAGGAAGTCAAACCCCAGGTCTTTGCGGGACTGTTTCCCATCAGTGCTGAAGACTATGAATCGTTGCGTGATGCGCTGGCAAAACTACGCTTGAACGATGCTGCACTATTCTATGAACCTGAAACATCTCAGGCCCTGGGGTTCGGGTTTCGTTGCGGGTTTCTCGGTATGTTGCATATGGAAATTATCCAGGAACGTCTGGAGCGTGAGTACGATTTAAATTTGATTACCACTGCTCCGACAGTAATCTATGAGGTTGTCACTAATAAAAATGAAATATTAAAAGTCGATAATCCGTCCAAGCTGCCAGCGCCAGGCATGATAGCCGAAATACGAGAGCCCGTGATACAGGGAGACATTTTGGTGCCGTCGGAGTATCTTGGCGCCGTCATCGGTCTTTGCGTAGAAAAACGTGGTGTACAGAAAAAAATGCATTATCATGGCAAACAAGTTGTATTGAGCTATGAGCTGCCAATGAATGAAGTTGTTCTGGATTTTTACGACCGTTTAAAATCAATTAGCAGGGGGTATGCCTCTTTGGATTATACCTTTATAAGATTTCAAGCTGCTGATCTGGTGAAGCTCGATTTATTGATTAATGGTGAAGCCGTTGATGCCTTGTCTTTGATCGTACACCGTGAACACGCTACCCAAAAAGGCAGGGAGCTGGCTGCAAAGATGAGAGAGTTGATACCACGGCAGATGTTTGATGTTGCAATCCAGGCAGCGATTGGGGTGCATGTTATTGCTCGTGAGACAGTGAAGGCGTTGCGCAAGAATGTTACTGCAAAGTGTTATGGCGGGGATATTTCGCGTAAGAAAAAATTGTTAGAAAAACAGAAAGCTGGTAAAAAACGTATGAAACAGGTCGGTGTAGTGGAAATACCTCAGGATGCGTTTCTGGCTGTCCTACATACAGGTAAGAAATAATGAATTTTGATTTTCAGGCTGTGATGGTTTTAGTTTTGGCGATATCTGGATTAATTTGGCTTGTGGATGCCATGAAATTTGCACCACGCAGGCGTGTGGCACTTGCCAAGGCAACGGAAGTGGCTGGCGGCGAGCTTGATGAAGAAACAGTCAATAAGGTTACAAGAGAGCCACTGCTGGTAGAATATTCGCGTTCATTTTTTCCGATAATTCTGGTTGTCCTGTTATTACGTTCTTTTGTTGCAGAACCATTTCGGATTCCTTCCGCATCGATGATGCCGACATTGCTGATCGGAGATTTTATACTGGTCAATAAATATACATATGGTATGCGTCTGCCACTGATAGGTTTAAAAATACTGGATGTCGGAGAACCAAAGCGAGGCGATGTTGTCGTTTTTCGTTTTCCCAAGGATCCATCCGTCGACTATATCAAGCGGGTTGTTGGTCTACCGGGGGATCGTATAGCCTATTATAATAAAACAGTATTTGTAAATGGCCAGCCAGCTGAGCAGAAATCGTTGGGATTGTATACCGGTATAGGCGCCGGCTTGTCCATGTCGGGTGCCAGTCTTCGCGAAGAGAAACTCGGTGATATCGAACACGAAATCCTGATCCAGACTAATCGTAAATTGGTGGAGGGGGAGTTCATTATCCCGGAAGGGCGATATTTTGTCATGGGCGATAATCGAGATAATAGCAATGACAGCCGTTTTTGGGGAACTGTACCGGAGGAAAACCTGATTGGGCGGGCCTTTATGATCTGGATGAACTGGGATTCAAGTAAAGGTGGTGTGACCTGGGACCGGATCGGTAGTAGTATCAATTAAATTAGATATTGATGAGGGAGCAGGAATAATGACACGTTTCAACAATAAAGTTGGAGGTTTAACCGGTCTGGGATTTTTGTTTATACTCTTGATTTTTGGTTTTTTTGTCGCTTTGGCATTGAGCCTTTTCCC
>QIGV01000208.1 GCA_003230085.1 Gammaproteobacteria bacterium | reverse complement strand
GGAAAACCACCCTTGCTCACGCAAGCGGTGGCGTAAGGCGATCATCACATAAAATATCACTCCCACACCTGCCAGGTGCTTACTGGGAAAGCTATCAAGGGGCTGGTTAGGATTGACAATAACATCTGCATCGGGCAGTTCTGCACCAGGAAGATGATGGTCCGTAATCAGGACCTTTATGCCCAGAGATTTGGCCGCCTTGACGCCTTCAACACTGGAGATTCCGTTGTCAACTGTGATAATAAGATCAGGCTCTTCAGACTGGACTGCGGCAACTATCTCCGGCGTCAGACCATAGCCGTACTCAAAACGGTTCGGTACCCGGTAAGCCACCTGACGAGCCCCCATCATGCGCAGGGCACGTACCGCCAGTGCACAACTGGTCGCACCATCGGCATCGAAATCGGCAATAATCAGAACACGGTCGTTTTCCAGCAATACGGTACTCAGTAAATCCACAGCCAGCTCGATATTCCTGAGTTGCGTGAACGGCGCTAGATTTTCCAGCGAATAATTAATGTCCTGCAATGAAGTAACATTGCGAACCGCGTAGGCACGCGCCAACACCGGATGTAGCTCCGGGAAATTACAGTTTTTTTCAGGTGGTCTATCTGAGCTTCGGGGAGCGATCCTGGTCTTCATGTTCTCTTAATCATATAGGTTGTCGTTTCTGTCCAGATAGTTGATCAGGTGACCACGCCTTTTCCACCAATGGCCAAGCTCTTTTGCCGTAATTTGGTAACTCATACCGTTTGCAGGACAAATTGCCACGCTTGTAATACGCCTGCTTTTCAATGCCTGTAACAATGGTTTGCACCACTGAATGCTGAATTCACCGAGCCGCCTGATCCAGGTATCAAAATCACATGATTGGGCCGCAGAAATTAAACCATCATACACGACAAGATGCTTACCCATCCCGGGCTGCTGAGCCATCCATAGCTCTGCATTATCTGGCAATAATTCGTGCTTGGCACCGCTCAGCAGTGACAGACCCTTTATGAGGGCATCATCACCCCAGACACAGTCCCAGTTTTTCCCGGGCGAGTCCGGCAACGACCCACCGCCCCAGAACCACAAGCTGTTCACCGGTACCTGGCTATTTTCCTGAAGCCTTTGGTTGATTTCGCTGGCATGTAATACCATCTGTATCTCATTCAGCAAAACCCGCCATTGTTGCGCATCCTCGCCTTGCGGCATATGGGCATGGATATCATGCCCGATAACCTTGTTAACAGGGCTGGTAAGCATTTCCGGTTTTCCGGGAAGATGCAGATACCAGCGCTGTGGAACAGGGGCGTTGAGCTGCAGACCAAGTGGTTCTAGAAAATGATTGAGCTCTTCAATAAGCCCATAAACAGCGTCACTACTGAGGAGCTGTTTACTAGTTGCTGTCATCAGTACACAATCTCGATCAGCCTGTAAATAGACCGGATCTGCGCGCAGCCAATTACCTATCGGTAATTCACCACTATCTCCATAAAAACTCAATGAGGCCGCAGGGATGTCTTGATCTTTAGCTTGCGGGATGGAAAACAAAGCAAATAGTGTGGGCTCTAAACCGAAGGCATCCAGGCGCACTTTACGGGCACGCGTAAGTAACTTTTCCAGAGGCTGTAAATTTTCATGTTCATAAGATAAGCCCTGAAACTGACGATAGGTTGCCATCGTTCCCAGCAATCCGGGGACGACCAGTGTGATGGATGAACCCTGGTGGCCTCCCATTATCGCCAATTTATCTTGCCCAGCAATTCGCCGATGTCGATCGGCCCAGGTCGGGACCATTCTGATCAAGCACGAAACGTTGACATTGATCATTACGTTGATCAGTCAGCGGGTTAGGTTCAGCAATAGCCATATAGGTATAGTTATTTCCTTTCATACCTGTAACCTGCAAGCGATAAAAACCATCGTCTGAATCCGCGATATCTGTGGTCCAACCCAACTGTGACAAACGGCCTGCATAACCAGGATTGTTTGCCCGGTATTTTGCTTGTTCCATCTGGATACGGGTAAGACCATTCATGGCATCTAGTCTGCGTCCCTTACGAACCATATCACTGTACATCGGGATGGCAATTGTCGCCAGAATGCTGACAATAGACAGCGCAATAATTAAATCAATCAAGGTAAATCCTTCTCCATAGATTTGCATCTTATTATCCATTGGAATTCCTTCTCCAATACGTTAATACCGTTAATTTTTCCGACTGGAGTATAGTACTCCCGCAGTCAATATTCTAAGATATTTCTGATTTATCCGCGCAGCTTCAGTAATAACATCCCGATTCAGGCAGCTGCCTATACCATTCACGACTATCATCGATTATAATTGTCTACACCGCAAGGGAATGCGTATGTCTGATAAATATTGCCAGGGACTATCCCTGATTGAACTGTTGATGATCCTCTCTGTCGCCGCGATTCTGGCAGCGACCGCAGTACCTGCATTTTACAACCTCATCGGTAAACAGCGCTTAAAGGGAGCTGCAGAGACTCTTTTTAGCGACCTACAGTTCGCACGTTTCACGGCGATCAAGAAAAACACACCTATTGGCATCACGTTCCAGACATCCCAAGCAGCGAGTGACTGGTGCTATGGTCTCAGCGATAGCGGACCGTGTCGCTGCAATCAGGCTGGCGACTGTAAAATTGAGGGTATTCCTGCCACTACGGTAACACCAAAAGATTTCAGAAAGGTCACCTTAAAAACAAATTTTTTCCGTAGCACTACCTCATTCAAACCCTTAAAGGGTACAACCAATGCGGGCACTGCCATTCTGACCCACGGTAATAATAGTATCCATGTCATTGTGAGCACTCTAGGACGCATCAGGAGCTGCTCCGATAGTGTGTCGGGCTATCCGCCATGTTGAGTCAGATCAACGACATTACATCGCCGTGACTTATGTTTATCAATAACATGTTTGCTCGCCAAAGTGGGTTCTCTCTCATTGAGCTGCTAATCGCCATGACAGTAAGCATGGTCCTGTTATCTGGCCTAATCTATATCTTCACGAATTTCATCCGGTTAAATACAGACATGGTAAAAATGATTCGTCTCAACCAGGACCTGAGGGGGGTCATGAGCATCATGATTAATGATATACGGCGCGCCGGTTACTGGAGCCAGGCCAGGTTAACTGTGGAATCTAACATCCCAAATCACTTCTCAACAGTCAACGTCATCAATGGTGATTGCATTTTATACAGCTATGACGAACAGAAAAATAATTCGGATGGTATTCCCGGCACAGATGATTATGCCGGCTTTAAGCTAGACCAGTCTTCCATCATGATAAAAACCAGTGCTGGAAGCTGTCATGGAAAACCTTGTAATAATTGTAACGCGGGCAACTGGTGGTCGCTCAATGATAACAATGTTGTTCGAATAACCAAGCTGCATTTCAATTATGTCAATAATACCTTCCCTTTTAGGCAAGGTGCCATGCAACTGAATGTAAGGCGCATCGACATTATGCTTGGTGGTGCGCTAGTGCATGCACCTGATATCACGTACACGCTACAGGATTCTGTTTATATTCCTAACAATGAAATTATACCTGTTATGTAATAAACCGGGATCATAATGAAATTATTAAATCCACCAGGGAAGAAGGAACAGACGGGCATCGCAACCCTGTCAATATCTATGATGTTGCTGTTTATTATTACCATTGCGTCGCTGTCAACTGCACGCATTAGTATCACTGAACAACTCGTCAGTAATAATCTCTATCGTGAGAAACAGGCCTTTGAAGCAGCCCAGGCCAGCCTTGAAACCGCGTTGGACAAACTCAAAGAGAGCCTCTCAGGAACATCCCCAACCGCTATTTTAGTCGGTGGTGGGTCGTCAAGACTCAATAATGATGCAACATACGCTTATTCATATCAGTTCATTGATATGAATCAGGATAATTTTCTCGTCAATATTATTGCAACAGGTTATACAGATGGCGGCTCAAGCAAAAGAATAGTACAGCAATCTGCACACTTCATTCCACCGCTGATCAACACCCCCATTGCCCCCCTGACCAGCCGTAACTCAATCTGGTTATCAAACGTCAATATCACAAACAATACTGCCGGTCCTCTAGCCCATTCAGGCGGCCCTATCACGGCCATAGCCTCACCCCAGGGTTCATCATGTACACAGCCCTCTTATTGCTACACCGATAGCGCGCTGACCGCCATGAACAAAGAGGAATTTTTCGAATATTATTTTGGTCTGGAAAAAGTCTTGCTTCAGGGATTAAGCGAAGTTTACGATTGCACTGAGTGTGGTGAGGTTTTAGATGGGCAGACAGGTAAAATAGCCTGGATCACACAAAAATCAAAAGACCCTATCCATTTGGACGACAGCAACATCGGGACTCAGGATGAGCCCATCCTGCTAATTATCGATGGTGATCTTAGCCACCTTTCCAATACCACCATCTATGGATTGATCTATGTTACAGGAAAGATAACGTCAAATAATGATAATTTTAATATAACAGGCGCCTTGATTACAGAAGATCTCGCAACTCTCCAGGGAAATATATTATTAGCATACGATGCAGCAGTCCTGGCGAATCTTGATAAGCTTGGGCGTTTTGCAAGGATTGCCGGTAGCTGGCGTGATTTTTGATTGCAGAAAATCAAAATCCCGGGGTATGACGCTGATTGAAGTGCTGATCACTTTGAGCATCCTGTCGACAGCGCTGCTAGCCCTGGCCAGTTTTCAGCGCTACACCTTTACCTCAAATGCCCTTGCAGGGCAAAGAGCAAAAGCTGTCAGTTTTGCTCATGAGCGATTTGATTATCTTCGTATGACTTCTTTGAGTAGTTATCCTCCAACAATCAATATCAGCGGCAAGGATACCCTGGGACCACCCTCCAGCGGAGGCAGCATTGAAATTGAAGGACTGACTACCCTCTTCAATAGATCATGGACAATTTTACTACTGAAAAATGGTAAACTGGCACAAGTGAATGTGGCGGTTTTGTGGCGCGATCATGATGGGAGCCCTCACAATATCAGCCTCGACTCAATCATTTCTCTGGCCTCTCCACTGGAAAGCGTAACAATTAATTTCTAATCATTACAGCTATCCCAACCCTATGAATTATTTTTAATGTGAAGCGGTTCACAGAATATTTGCCGGGTTCAATTCATAGTATGAGACTACTTATTGCGCATTACTGGAGGATAATATGAAATTATTAAACTTGATAAAAACAGTCAGTATAACGACCGCGTTTATATTGATATCGACAGGCGCTTTTGCTGATGAATATACGGAAGGCTATGATTCTGCATTCGTCGGAAACTACAGTGAAGCCTATACAAAATGGTACCCTTTAGCTGTCGACGGCGATGCCCGGGCGCAATTCAATCTGGCTCTGATGTATCATGGCGGCCTCCATGTGAAAATGGACGAACCCCTGGCGTTGTTTTGGTATAAGAAAGCTGCAGATAACGGAATACGGGAAGCTCAGGAATACATGGCAGTTGGTTATAGCGAAGGATGGTTTGGACTTCCACGTGACCAGAAGAAATCTCTCTACTGGGAACAAAAACTAGCTGTCATATCCTACTGATCAGATTGCATCCTCCCCCGCGTGTATGTTTTTTTGTCATGCACACGGGGCACCATAATTTTGTCAGGCAATATCCTTATTCATATTGAATTGAGACGCCACCAGAATTTTTTGAAACTCACCAGCGTCAACTGGCTTACTGTAAAAATATCCCTGCACAATATCGCAGTTCCCCTGACGTAAGAATTCCAGTTGCGCCTCAGTTTCAACACCCTCCGCCACAACCTCCAGATTTAAACGATGCGCCATGGCAATAATGGCGCCGACTATAGTGGCATCATCCGGGTCTGAAGTGATATCACGTACAAATGAACGATCAATCTTAAGACAATCTACAGGAAATCGTTTTAGATAACTCAGTGATGAATAGCCGGTTCCAAAATCATCAATTGACAACTTCATACCATAATCATGAAGATCAATTAAATTCACCATCGTCGATTTATCATCCTGCATCAATACGCTCTCGGTTATTTCAAGTTCTAGCAGGTGGGGGTCGAGATCTGTTTCCTCAATAATTCTGAGCACCTGACCCTTTAAATCTGCATTACTGAACTGCTTGCCAGAAATATTGACGGCAACTCTGAATGGATTAGTAAACATAGCATTCCATGATTTAGCCTGTCGGCAGGCGGTACGTAACACCCACTCGCCGACCTCAATAATCAAGCCGATCTCCTCTAGAATTGGAATAAATTCCATCGGGTTGACTAATCCCAGCTCAGGATGCTCCCATCGCAGCAGGGCCTCTGCCCCGATTATTTCATCTGATCTGATGTCTATTTGTGGCTGATAGTTGAGAAAAAATTGATCACGGTCCAGCGCAGTCCGTAAACCAACCTCCAAAGCCATCCGCCTATACGCCTGTGCACTCATCTCGTCAGAATAATATTTATAATTATTACGGCCTTGTTCCTTGGCCTGGTACATGGCACTATCTGCGTGTTTTAGTAGTATATTAGGATTATCACCATCGTCAGGATAGAGACATATCCCGATACTGGTAGTTACATACAAGTCTGGACCATCCACCCGGAAAGGTTTGGTCAGCGCATGATTTATTTTTTCTGCAACGCCTGATACGGCCTGAATTGAATTGATATTCTCCAGTAGGATAGCAAACTCATCACCACCAAAACGGGCAACGGTATCCCCTGTGCGCACGCAATTCAACAATAATCTAGTAAACGATTGCAGGAATCGATCACCACTCTCATGCCCCAGCGTATCATTTATAGTTTTAAAGCGGTCGACATCAAGAAATAACACGGCCAGCTTTTCTCCATCCGAATGACGCTGAAGCAATGCGTGGCTCAATCTTTCCATAAATAGTGCGCGATTTGGGAGATCAGTCAGAACGTCATGATAAGCCAGGTGGTGCAGGCGTTCCTCGGCTTGCATACGCTCTGTAATATCCATCCCTGTGGAAATAAAATTGGTGATGTTGCCATATTGGCTCTTCAGCGGAGTGATACTCTTTTCTTCATAATAAAGTGTGCCGTCTTTTTTCCGATTGACCAGAACGTCACGATACACTTCACCACTAAGAATAGTGGCCCAAAGTTTCTGATAAAAGGCATGGTCATGCCGACCTGACTTAAGGATATTAGTCTTTGCTCCTATCGCTTCTGCAGCACTGTACCCAGTGGTCTTCTCAAAGGCAGGGTTCACATACTCAATAATGCCATTTAAATCGGTGATCATCACTGAGTCGCCTGTTTTTTCAAGGGCACCTGACAGTTTACTCATCTGCGCCTTGTCATGTTGACGTTCGGTAATATCAAGGGCATAAATATTAATATAATGGCTCTCTATACTGGGTGCCAGCATGAAGGAATATTCCCTGTCACCACAAGAAAAATCCAACTCAATATTTTTTTCGTTCTTGAGGCAACGCTTACAAATCTTGAAAATATCAGGTGGTAATTTTTCGCCCGTTTGGCAACCCCAACTTGCAAGTAGATATTCACTACCCCGGTTGGCATAAAGAATTATGCCATCATCACTGGCGCGTATTACCGGGCTGGGATTCTCGTCCGGAAATTTGATCAGACCCTGTATCTCATCTCGCGCTTTTTTATGCTGTAGTTCAGCGACAATGCGGGCTGCGAAAATCTTCATGATTGCTTCCGCAGGCTGGCGGCTCTTCATGGGTTCATAGCCTAACACCACGACTATACCAAGTGGATCACTGTTAATATCAAATAGTGGGACACCAATGTAGCTCTCAACTCCCATTTCCATCAACAGATGATCCTGAGGAAAATTTCGCTGAATATTTTCCGGGAAAAAGCAGGCCTCATTATTGTAGACATCGCCACAGGGTGTCCCCACCAGTGAATATTGAAAGTTATCCACAATCTCGCCACTGACACAAGCGGCAATGGTTTCCAAACTGTCTTCGCTGCCCTTTTCTCTTTTTGCAATAAAGGCTATATCGATACCTAATGTATTTGTCAGGTTTTTAACTAGTGTCCTGAAAAACTCATCCCCAGTGGTCGATGATACCGCTCCGGCTACTTCTTCCAGAGCATGCTCAATATGCCTGCGCTTCTCCACCTGGGCTTCCAGCTGCCCATTGGCGGAAGTCAGACCACTTGCTAGCTCAGTAATTTCCCGAGTACGCTTGTTAGCATTTGACTGAAATACACATAACAAGGTACTCAGTATCAAGCCCGTAATCAGTACAATCCAGGATTGCCTGCTACTATGGGAGGTATAAAATTCTTTACCGGGCGTTATAATCAGGGACCATTGCCGTCCAGGCAGCTCCAATGTGCTTGATTGCTGCAATGGCCCTTGAGGTGCCAGCCCATCCCTGGATGAGATTTTTGAGGTCGAAACTGATCGTGTGTCTGAATCATAATGAAACAAGGCGCGAGCATAACTGGGCGCAGATTCATCAATCAGGGAAAGATTCACACTGAATATCCCCCAGGATACTGTCGCCCCACCGATCAGGGTACCAATATCGATTAATTCATAAAGATAGCCAATGATATGGTCACGACGCTCGGCAACGGTCTGTAATGAGACCTCTTTCCGATATACGGGTTTGATGATGGCAATGCCAAACAGTTCCCTACCTTCAAACTCAATGGAAATCCGTCTTGTGGTAATAGCTTCACCACTGTCGCGGGCTTTGTGCAGAACTTCCTGATATATAGCCTCTCCCCCAAGATCAAGCCCGATAAACGGATCATTTACTTCTCTGGGCTCCACAAATATGAGAGGAGTATATTCGGATCGTTCAGCTGCTCGGATAGAAATACCGTATCCATTTTTCTCGGTTACCTGAAAACTTTTCAGCCCTTCTTCATTCATACCTGCCTCAAAACTGGCACGTTCATGCTCGCTGACCACGGGGGCCCAACCCACTTTGATGATAGCGTTGTGACTGGCGATAGGCCCTTCTAAAAAGGCATGGAATTCATCAGAGGTCACGGTGTTGGAGCTTAGAAAAAAGTTGTAGATATACTCGATAACATCCAGGTTTTGACGAATAACATTTTGCAGTGCTAATTCCTGAGATTCAGCCAGCTGTTCAAAATCAGTTTTTTCGGCACTCGACTCCCAATACCTGACAAAGGAAAAAAGTGCAAATGAGATGAGGATACCTACAACCAGAATCAGTGCCAGGATAGCATTCTGATGTCTTGCCATATCACCTTTTAAAAAACTGAATACGTGGCGCTTAATCAATTACAATACTCCATATATAAACCTGAAGATGCCTCCTGCACTCAGGTTTTTCTGATGATCATCCAATAGTTTATCGCCAAGCCAAGGAATTAACTTAACAATGAGGCGGGAAATCCTGAATCAACGACTAAGCGGCCATCATCGGCCCCAATAATCATTCAGGAAATATCTTATGAGCACATAATTATCAATTAGTTATCGATCATATGGCGTAAGTCCAGGCGGGCAATATGGATGGTGTGCAGCGTTGCCCCATTGATCATAATCCAGGCGGGATTTAAGTACGAAAGCTAAATCGTAATGCTACTCAGGAGAACAAAAAAACTATGGTAACGCAGAAAATAGCGTCAGGAGATATTATCGATAATTGCTTTTTTTACGGCGTCCAGGGTGGCATCGATACTCATCATCGGTGCCTGGCTCTGTTTTACAGCAGTATCCGGATCCTTGAGACCGTGACCGGTAAGGGTGCAAACGATGCGACTACCTTCGGGTATTTTGCCTGAGGAAATATCCCGCATGGCACCCGCCACAGAAATTGCTGAGGCTGGTTCACAGAATATCCCTTCACTGTCCGCCAGTAATTTTTGCGCCTTGAGAATCTCTTCATCAGAAAACTCGTCAAACCAACCACCGGATTCCTTATTGGCCAGCCAAGCAAGATCCCAACTCTGAGGATTCCCAATACGAATAGCAGTTGCAACGGTCTCGGGATTTTCAACCGGGTGTCCGCGCAGGAAAGGTGCTGCGCCACTGGCCTGATAGCCTGCAATCACAGGACGATCATTTACAATACCATGCGCCTGATATTCCGTATAGCCCATCCAGTAGGCCGAAATATTGCCGGCATTTCCCACTGGCAGACAGTGATAATCAGGCGCAGCACCCAGTTCTTCGATAATCTCGAAGGCGGCGGTCTTCTGCCCCTGGAGCCGGTAGGGATTAATGGAATTGACAATAGTCACCGGGGCCTCTTCGCCCACTTCTTTGACGAGTTGCATGCCGTCATCGAAGTTACCCTTGATCTGGATCACCACTGCGCCATGCATCATGGCCTGGGCCAGCTTGCCCAGCGCAATCTTGCCCTCCGGGATCAGGACAAAAGCAGTAATACCAGCACGCGCAGCATAGGCAGCCGCCGAGGCCGAGGTATTGCCGGTCGAGGCGCAGACAATAGCCCTGCTGCCCTCATCCACTGCCTTGGTCACGGCTAGAGTCATGCCGCGATCTTTAAAGGAACCTGTAGGATTCAACCCTTCGTATTTAACGTAGATATCAACATCTTTTTTTAACAGGCGAGGGATATTACTTAATTGAATTAATGGCGTGTTACCTTCACCCAGACTGATAACGCGAATATCGTCGTGGACAGGCAAGCGATCACGGTACTTGTCGATCAGACCGGTATAACGGGAGCGAAATGGCATAGTGCTTACTCTCTCTGGCTCTCTCTAAATATTAATCACTGTCCAGCGTCTCGAGACGGATACGCGTCACTTTTCCAGTAACGGTATCCAGCGCCTCGATGCGCTTGATAGATTCATTCATCTGTCCTTCCAGGACACGGTGGGTCAACATGATCACCGAAACATCGCTGGCACCATCGACCGGCTCCCTCTGTAACAAGGCTTCAATACTAATGCCCTGGTCACCCAGAATACGGGTAATATCGGCCATAACACCGGGGCGGTCGTCTACCTGCATACGCAGGTAGCAGGCAGTCTCCACTGCCTCCATAGGCAACACCGGTATATCACTCAGGGCATCTGACTGAAAGGCAAGATGAGGTACCCGGTTTCCCGGATCCGTCGTCAGGGAGCGCGTCACATCCACCAAATCGGCTACCACAGCCGATGCAGTGGGCTCTCGTCCGGCGCCAGCGCCATAATATAAGGTAGGCCCAACAGCATCGCCCTTAACCAATACTGCATTCATTACCCCATCTACATTCGCGATCAGGCGGCGTGAGGGAATCAGCGTGGGATGCACACGCAATTCAATGCCCTTGTCGGTGCGCCGCGTCAACCCCAGGTGTTTGATGCGATAACCCAGTTGTTCAGCCAATCCAACATCTTCTTGAGTGATATGACCGATGCCCTCGGTATAAACCTTCTCAAGTTGTAGCGGAATACCAAAGGCTATAGAAGCTATGATGGTAAGCTTATGGGCGGCGTCTATACCCTCGACATCAAAGGTCGGATCAGCCTCGGCATAACCCAGTTGCTGCGCCTCGGCCAGTACATCGGCAAAATCACGTCCCTTGTCCCGCATCTCACTGAGGATAAAATTACCGGTGCCATTGATGATACCGGCAGCCCATTCGATCCGGTTGGCGGACAAACCTTCGCGCAATGCCTTGATGATTGGAATTCCGCCGGCTACAGCAGCTTCAAAAGCGACAATGACACCTTTTTCCTGAGCCGCAGCAAAAATCTCATTGCCATGTTTGGCAATAAGCGCCTTGTTAGCGGTCACCACATGTTTACCATTTTCGATGGCCCGCAGCACCAACTCGCGAGCCGGATCATAACCGCCGATGAGCTCTACAATGATGTCAATATCCGGCTGGTCCACAACTGCAAAAGCGTCTGTACTGATTACCATACCGGTGGTATCGACATCGGGAAATTCCGTTTCACGGGCGGCAGCATGGGATATGCAGATACCGCGCCCTGCCCGACGGGATATCTCTTCCTGATTCCGAGCCAATACGTTGGCCGTACCACCACCAACAGTTCCCAAACCTAACAGCCCTACTTTAACCGGATTCAAGATTGACCTCCCAACGCAACGATATTATGACTATCCTTTCTGAACATATTTCGAATCCCCCTGATAGCCTGTCGGGTGCGGTGCTCATTTTCTATCAGTCCAAAACGCACGTGGTCATCACCATATGAACCAAAGCCGATCCCAGGCGACACAGCCACCTTGGCCTCTTCCAGCAGTTTTTTTGTAAACTCCAGTGAACCCAAGTGACGGTACTGCTCTGGTATCGGCGCCCACACAAACATGGTTGCTTTGGGTTTCTCAACCGCCCAGCCTATCGCATTCAAGCCATCACACAGGGTATCCCGGCGGCAACGGTAGGT
>QIGV01000039.1 GCA_003230085.1 Gammaproteobacteria bacterium | reverse complement strand
CGTGTCAACTTCGCAGGCTGTCAATCCCAGACTGACAGCAATCGAGATGATCCAACGCATTTGAGAGTAGTTACTCATTCGATATATTTCCTAAATAGGCCTTATTAGGCAAACGCCAAATATCCCTGGACTCATTGATTATAAATTCCTTGAAGCCCTGCACCACCGGAGACAGGCGCTTGCCCTCAAGGTGAACAATATACCACTGGCGCATAATGGGGAATGATTCAACATCCAGTATCACCAGGCGATTGGTCTCCAACTCCAGCTCCAGGGTGTGAATGGAGACGATACCCAGACCAAGACCGGCCTGAACTGCCTGTTGCACGGCTTCATTACTGCGCATTTCCATCCCTGCATTGAGATGTACATCTTGTTCGGTAAAAAATCGCTCCATGGCGGCGCGGGTGCCAGATGCGGCTTCACGCATCACAAAGGTCTCTCCCTGCAATGCCGCCAAAGGTATATTTTCACGTCCTGCCAGAGGATTGTCGCTGGCTGCAATCACCACCAGTGGATTTTCCATAAAGCGCTCAGCCACCAGCTCGATGTGATCTGGTGGCTGCCCCATGATGACCAGATCAACATCGTTACGCTCCAGGTCGCGGATCAGGCCCTTACGATTGGTAACATCCAGATTGACCGTCAGGTGCTCCACCCGCTCACTGAAAGCCCCAATCAGCCGGGTCACAAAGTAATTGGCAGTACTGGCCACGGCGATATTGAGACGCCCGCGCTTGTTCCCCTTCAATTCCTCCAGCACGTCATCAAGCTCCGATAATTGCTGGGTGATGATGTGGCTATAGTGACTCATCTCTTCACCGGCCTCGGTGAGATAGATCTTGCGACCCACTTGTTCAAACAGTGCCAAGCCCGCATTTTCCTCCAACTGCTTAACTTGCATGGAAACTGCAGGCTGAGTTAGATGCATAGCCTCAGCTGCGCGGGTAAAGCTCAGGTGCTGAGCAACGGTTTCGAAGACTTTCAGTTGACGCAGGGTAAGATGCATAAAGTTATTCTTATTATCGACATAAAATATCTTGTTAATTGATTATGAGTCGACAGAGATTCAGTTGCAAGGAAGCGGTGGGAGAGATTGAGCAGATGCGGGCATCGCCCTAATTGATAACTAACTGTCAGCCTTACTGGCGTTATCGGTGGCGCTGTAGACAAAAGGATCCGCGTAGATATCACTCAATGATGCGCCGGCCAGAAAGGCCTTTTTCTTCATGACGGCCACCATATCAGGGTGTCCACAAAGATAGATACGCCAGGACTTAAGGTCGGGGATCGCCGTCAACGCCACCAGGTCAGCCCGACCAATAGTCGCATCACCGGCCTCAGCGGCACCCGCCTCATCCACACAAGGCATATAGATAAAGTTTTGATGTGCCCGCTCGAGCGCCCGCAGCTCATCCACCAGATATAATCCGTCAGCGGTATAACTGCCGTGGTACAAATGGATTTGGCCGGTATGGCCCTGGTCCAGTGCATCCCGGACAATACCCCACAAGGGCGCCAGGCCGGTACCGGTACCAACCAGCAGAATATTCTGCTGCGGTTTTCCCGGCACATAAAAACAGTCGCCCACCGGGCCTTTAATAGCCAGCTTATCGCCGACGCTCATCTCATCCTGAATCCAGGTACTCATGCGACCACCCGGCAGTACACGCACTTGTAGCTCCAGAGGTTCTTCCCGCTGCGGCAGACTAGCGAGAGAAAAACTACGCACCAGACCATCGGGGCGGTACAGATTGATAAACTGCCCCGGCTTGTAATCAAAAGGTTCAGCGGGTTTGAGATAAATGCGCAGAATATCGTCACTCAGCGGTTCCTTGCCAAGGACTTCAACTTCAAGCAAATGCGTGATATCCGCACCCGCCAGGACTACTTCCATCTCTTCCTCAGGCACACACACACAGGCCATAAAATAATGCTGTACCTGCAGGGTGTCTTTCAGGCCCTGCTGCGCTAGCGCCGGTGGTTTGCCTCGAATACCCTGCATTAAACAGGTCTGGCAAACACCACTTTCACAGGAAGAAGGAATGGATACGCCATGCCGCCTCAGGCATTGCAATACCGTTTCACCGTCCGCGCACTGATAAAGCTGCTTGTCGTAGGTGATAACAGGCATGGTGTATCCTGTGTTGCGGTGAAAAGTACCGCTCAGCGATTCAGTACGTCGTCGCGTACACTATTGGCAATGGCAGCAACTTCTGAGATCAACTCATCAGGAACATTCAGCTCTTTCAGGGTTGCGCCCAGGTCTTCAATAACCGCATCGACATGGCTATCGTTCAGGCCTTTTTCCACCAGATGTTTATGACCTTCACGCATATCCTTGCCACTGTAATTATTGGGACCACCGAAAGCGAAGGTCAAAAATGATTTCTGCTTGGCTGCCTGCTTCTCCATGTCGACGCCTTCAAAATACTTATTAATGCGGTCGTCGGCTAGCACCTTGCGGTAGAAAATATCTACTGCGGCATTGACCGCGGCTTCACCACCAATCTTTTCATACAAACTCTGTGTCATTACGATTCTCCATATATCAGTTATTGTGATTTCCTAATTCAAATCCACATAGGTAGCGACAAACTCCGTCACCTGAGTTATCTCGGGAACCAAGCGTTATTATCTTTTTCGATAATAAAAACAGCAGGATAGCAGCTCAACGAGGTTTCAGAGTAAATCGACACCATGCGGATTTAAACATGTATGTATTGTACACGTTATAATTTATACATCAAATACATCTTTTGCGCAAGGCACATAATCGCCAACAGGCATGCGCCCTACCGGAAAAGCAAAAAATCTATATTAGATTGGAACGATTAAACGAGTGATTCGCACATGATATGAGCAGACACCTTATTTATTCCGTAACCGCTGCCTTAGCAAAGTTACCCAGCGCATTTTCTATTTTTTTTAAGACTGCATCACATCCCTTGATATCGTGGCGCTTAGCCAAGTACTTAGGGTCGTTATAAGATAACCATACCTGTTTATCCTCATCTTCCCAGATTAATGCTTTTTGAGGAAGATCAATGGCAACGCGCTGACTGCACTGCATCAGGGGTGTGCCGACCTTAGGATTTCCAAAGATAATGAGTTCCGTCGGGCGCAATTTTTTTCCAACCTTTTGCGCGCCTTCTGCATGATCGATTCTAATGAACACAGTCATGCCTTTCATTAACAAGGCCTTCTCAAGACGGTCCGCGGTCACTTTTACACTGTGGGCACTCTTCATACTGATGAGCCCGTTATCAGCAATGGCCAGCGGCGAGAAGAAAACGATTAATAAAGAACTGAGCAATAACTTACGCATATTGATCCTCTGCTCTGTATTGATTGCGAATTCCATTAGGGTAATTTTCTTAGGGTAACGCATTGTCAGCATCCCCTATGGCTAACTAATTCACACTTGCTAGTTCATTGGTTAATTTCTGCCTATGCTCAAATTCTCCAATGCTTTTTAAGGTGGTGTCAGCTATGTTTTTAAGCGCATCAGATGTAAAAAACCCTTGATGCGCTGTGACCAAAACATTTGGAAAAGTAAGAAGGCGCTCAAAAACATCATCCTGAATAATTTCCCAGGATAAATCCTCAAAAAACAAATCATCTTCCTGTTCATAAACATCCAACCCCAGATAACCAATCTTTTTTGATTTGAGCCCTTTTATTATAGCGTGTGTATCCAGCATCGCGCCCCGGCTTGTGTTGATCAACATAACGTTATCTTTCATGATTGATAATGCAGACTCATCAATCAAATGGTGTGTTTCGTCCGTTAAAGGGCAATGTAAAGTAACGACATCTGACTTTTCCAACAACTCATCTTTTCCAACGTACGAAATGCCCAGCTGCTCACACTCAGGGTTCGGATACGGGTCATAGGCTAGCACCTTCATACCAAAGGCAACCAGCATACGTGCGACTATAGATCCAATTTTTCCAGTACCTATGATGCCTACCGTTCGACCGGAAAAATTGAATCCCAATAACCCATTCAGTGAAAAATTACCATCTCGAACCCTGATATAAGCACGATGAATCTTTCTGTTCAAGGACAGCATTAACCCCACGGTATGTTCTGCCACAGCATGGGGGGAGTATGCTGGCACCCGTACGACTTTAAGCCCTAATTCATGAGCCGCCTCTAAATTAATATTATTGAAGCCAGCACAACGCAATGCGATCAATTGAACGCCTCGGTCCTTCAACTTAGATAAGACAGGTTTGTCTAATACGTCATTAACGAATACGCAGATAGCTGGTGCATCATCGATTAAATCTATCGTTTCAAGTGAAAGATGGGGGTCAACAAATCGTATATTATTATTAAAATTTTTATTCGAAGCTTCAAAATATTTTTTATCATATGGCTTCGTACTGAAAAACACTATATTCATGACCATGATCCAATAGGAAACCGTGGGAGAAACGCTTCGTTCTCCAGAGTACGAACCAGGTTTCCCGGCCCTTGATCTACAATCGAATATAATTCAGAGGGGTACCACTTTATTTGCACATGGCCCTTTCTGGCCTTCACCAACTTCATACTCTACTGCTTGCCCGTCATTGAGAGTAGCAAAGTCGCCACCACTCTGGATTTCTGAATGATGTACGAACAGGTCTTTTCCCCCATCTTCTGGAGCAATAAAACCAAAACCTTTGTCTGCATTGAACCACTTTACCGTACCTTTACTCATAATATATCTCCTCTTTAAGACGATGCTTCAGTTTGCAGGGTTTTCCTGCTTTTGTAAATCTGATATTCATTTATCATACACAAATTGTTGAATTCACACGACCCGACCCGCACAGTGGTGAGCAACCGGGTCCAGTGAGGCGAAAATACTTCATTATATTATTGGGACGCGCCATCACCGACAGGCACATCTATAAAAATAAATGGATCGACATCATCGATACACGCGATATTGAAACCATACTCCGTCGGTACACTTCTTCGTTGGTGATGGGTATATATACCACACACACGACAAAAATAATGCTTCGCAGTGTTCGTGTTCCATTGATACAGTGACAATTTTTCCATGCCTTCCGTAATCTTAAGATCAGCCAGTGGCACACTCGCCATTAAGGCGCCCTTTCTGCGGCACAGCGAGCAATTACAACGCCTGACATTCTCCAGGCCATTTCTAAGCGTGACTTTAAATTTCACTGATCCGCAGTGACACCTACCTGTTTTTTCTTCAGTCATTCATCCTCCAAAAACCGGGGTCAGACTTCAGTTTCTGACGGTATTGTAAGGTATAAAGGGTAAAGAAAGAAACTGAAGTCTGACCCCGGTTTATTACACTTGCTCCAAGTATGACCAAAACGCCTCACCTTCGATTTCCTCAGTTTTCTCAACGAGTTGTGCTTCTATGTTTGTTAAATACTGATCATAAACCGTTTCGCGCTCATGTTGCAGAGGTGAAGGACAGTAACATGTTTCATACCACTCGATTATGCCAGGTCTGATGAATTTTGCTCGCCTCATCGCGGATACGATTTCGGCTCCATCCGGCTTCTGGTTTTGAACCGTACCGTTTGTTAAAACCTCATAGAAAGCAGGCATCTTGTCCTTTAGAAGGCTGGCTGTAATTTTATATTTCATATCGACGTCAAAAGTAAAACCGGGGTCAGACTTCAGTTTCTACAGTATTGTAAGGTGTAAAGGGTAGAGAAAGAAAGTGAAGTCTGACCCCGGTTTTATATCTAAACCCTTGAAAAATATAGTCGGTTGATTTATTTGCTACGCGGAAATTATAACAACCATATTTGTTTCCAAATAGTTACTTACGCTACAGAATCGGTATTACATGAATGATTAAATTTCACCACCACTAACCGGCAATCATTTTACTCAGGGGCATATTTAGCAAAAACCTCTGCGCCTGTCATATTATGGGTTTCATTTGAGAAGCAGTAATAGTCCGGCTTTTCATCAATAAATATTTGATGATCAAACACAAGATTCTCATCATTCTCAAATATGCCTACTGGCATCATATATTGATTGCTTTCTTTCAGTCTGTAAAAAAGATGGTTACCACAATTGGTGCAAAAACCTCGTTCTGCCCATGCAGATGATTCATATTTTTTAATATTCTCATTACCCTCAAAAACAACATCTGATCCGCAATCTACTGCCATCAGAGGTCCACCTGTCCATCGTCTGCACATTCTACAATGGCACGCCCCTACACTGTGGCCCATTGTATTGGCAGTAATTTTCACCTTTCCACAAAGACAGTGGCCATGACCTATGCTTGTATTAGACATTCCCCTCTCCTCTTGATATTACGATTTTTGACACATAACGTCGTGTTTACCCGCGGGCTGGATCGTTGCTTGGTTTCAGCAATAATGCAGCGTAGCAAAATGACTGCGCAAAACAAACAAGGCGGTGGTGCGTATATTATCGGGTTAGGTTACCTTCAGTTTTTGTTGAATAATATCGAAAAATCTGAATATCCATCTATAACGAAGAAAATAGTCCCCAACAGAATTAACATTGCTGCTGAAATATAATATCTCCTCTCATTTATTCTATTTTCACCATAACCACCTATAGCGAAAGATAAAAAAACAAATGCTAAACCAATATAACCAAGCCGCTTATGTTCTTCTCCATTTACAAAAATGATAACGCCTGCAATTAGCGAAAATATCCCCAGGATCAGGAAAAATAGTGGATGATTAAATAATTTCTTCATTTCCTTGAGCAACCTAACGCCTTGCCTGGCGGCAATTTAAAGCGGCGCGTTTTTTTGTAACCACTTCAAGACTTGAAGCGAAATTTAGGCAGGCTGACATTATAATACATAGCCAACAGCCGAGATATAAATATACTGAGCCCCGAAATAATTGCTGCTACCGTTATCTCCTGGTCGAAATGTAAGAGTCCAATAAATAACAAAGAGCCAACCCAGGATACTGTCGCATAAAGCGGGCTCAGAAAAACAACGGGTGTTTCATTACATAGTACATCACGAAAAATACCTCCCAGAGCGCCTGTCATTACACCCATAAAACTTGCAATAAGAGGGGGCACACCGATCATAAGTGAAACTAATGTTCCCGCAATGCTAAATGTAGCTAATCCCGCAGCATCAGCAACTAGAAAATATTTGGGCGCAACGACCATCAGTCTGGCAGCTACAAAGATAGCAACTGCGCTACCAAGCGATGCAATAAAAAATGTTTGATCATTAATCCAGAATACATCTCGATCAAGAAGCATGTCACGCAATGAACCTCCTCCTAATCCTGTGGCGATAGCAATAATAATCACCCCAAATAAATCAAACTGCTTAAAGCCCGCTTTTAGAACGCCGGAAGCTGACGAGACAATAACCGCAAGTAATGTTATCCAGTATAAATTCTCTAAAAGTGATGGTGTTGGATCTAATGTCATATTACTAATTATCTAGTTTGGGAAATAAGGGGTCGGTGACAAATAATAATCATTTTCAACCCATGCTTCTAGTTTTTCTCGGCCTCCCCCTGTGAGCATAACCCACCTTCCGCTTTAGCGCCTCTTCAATCTGAATTTTGAAACGATTATCTCCCGCCGGCATTGAGGACCGTGCAGCATGACGTATTAAACGCACATCCACGGGGTCTAATAAATTATCGAATAATTCAGCATAAGCCTTCCGCCGAGAAGACTCACATCTCTCTAACCTGAGATATATTTCATGTGGACGTATAAGCCTGTCTGCATTACCCTGGGCGTTACACCGATGGCTTGACCATTTGTACCTAGATGGATGATCAACCATATTTGCACTCACAGGGTTCATCTCGATATATCGACTGCACAATAATAGATAATTTTCCGCATCAACCAGACTGGCTTTGTGCCGACTCTCCCAGAGTGTTCCTGTACGCCTGTATTCTTTATTGATGTATTGAACGTATCGGCGCCCAACAGACTGCATAACCAAACTAATTGATTCCTTATGTGCAGGCGTCATTAACAAGTGCACATGATTGGTCATCAGGACATAAACATGGACATCGGCATGATACCGCCGTGTCGCGTCATAGAGACATTCAAGATAATACTGGTAGTCTTGTTCCGCAAAAAAGGTTGCGTCGCGATTATTACCGCGCTGGATAATATGGAATGGCGCCCCAGGTAAGTACATCCGTGGCTTTCTTGGCATGACAGCTCCCTTGTCATTGGAATATTAGCTCAGTTTATTATGCCAGGCATATTTTGTCTGAAATGCTAATGCTTCTCGTTTGTCACCGAACCCTTTTATTGATTCTCACCTCTAATAAATACTCAATTAGGTGAGTGCAAAACTGGGGTAGGTACCTGCCGCTTTGAATTGTCCGCTGGAGCTATTTGTTAGATGATATTTTATCGAGCCGGCTTATTACATCCTGTAGCGCACTTTCAGGAAAACTGCTTAGTTTTGACTTAACGAATCTAATTGCCATTTCGCCATTACCTTGAATAGCCATTATCGCTGCTTCTAACTGGTACAAGGTTGAACCTGATATATGCTTCTTTTTAGATACTTCTTTTAGTTTGTCGAATGCCCTTATAAGGGTTATCTCATCTTTATACCGCGCGGCAAGAAACGCTTGGCTTAGCACTGGATAATGTGAATCAGAGAAAGCTAGAACTGCATCAGCTATTATATTTTTTGCATCAGGGTAACGCCCTTTGCATTTTGCTGTAAATTCAGCTCGAGCTATTTCAGACATTTCTTTCGACATTTCTGTACCTAGTGATAGCAACTCAGATATCAACTTTTCAACTAAAGGTAGATCTTTATTTTTATCGTTAGAATTTATAATTGTATTTATATAGGCCTGTATATGATATTGATTATTTGGATAATCATCATAATTATCTTTAGCGAGGCTGGCAGCAGCTTGGTAATCATTAACTGATATAAGCACTTGAACAAGCTCTCTTTTTGACCTGTTTGCAACCACTCTATCCTGAAGGCACTTATTAAATCTTTCTATTGCATCTTTAGGCCGATTTGTTAGCCGGTAATAAAAACCCATTAAGAAGTTATGTTCTGGATCTACTATTTTTTGAACTTCCTTTAAAAAACGTTTATCTCGTTTCCTTGCTAAGGCAAGACATAAATAATACCTTACATCCTGAACAATATCTTTATCTAGCATATCCTCCTTTTGCAAAAATTTATCTGCTAGTTCTATTACTTTATTAAGATGCTTCTTATGATGATAAAGTTCCCGTATGCTTTTTAGGAAATGTGATGGTATGAGATATTTTTCAGGCAGTACCTTTCCTGTTTTAATCGATTCTTTTATTGAATAGAGAATATCTGATATATCATCTTCATAGACACTTGGGTTATCTAAGAATTCTTTCAAATGGTTTTCCAACTTGATGGAGTATTTTTTTGGAATGCCTAATTTATTTCGTTGTATATAATCCCTTATAGAATCATTTAGCCTTATAAAATCTTTGTCACAACCCACATAATCACATATTGATTTGGTTATAAGTTCAGCAAGAACGTCTTGTAGTTCAATTCTGTCCTCAATTGAAAACAAAAACTGTTGGCTAATAAATTCAAATTTAGACAAGAGATAAATAAAGTCTAATACCTCCTGATTATCACTATAGCCTGAGAGAATTATAGAAGCTCTTTCGCTATTAAATGCTGTTATTTCATGTGATCTCTTCCAAGCATCCGCCGCACCAAAATCAACAATCTGCTCACAGGCAAAAAACACTTGATCTGGAAATCCAGTAAGTAAATCGGAAAATCTACTAAGGTCATCGTTACTTAAATCAGCAGAATAAACTTGCAATACTCGTTTAAACAAACCTTTTCTTTCAGCTAGAGATAGTTCTGGAACATTTAAAGTAAAAATATATTCTTTTTTTCTCGCGATGTGGGGAGGAATTCTTTTCGTTGAAGCAATAATCCACTGTAATTTATTATTTCGTTGCATTTTTGACGCTAAATCTTCGAACCACTCACGTATATCACCTTTATAATCTATTAAGCACCCGTCATCATGAATTAACAAAACCTCATTATTTCTTTGAATATCATCAATTAGCTTGTAGCAGATATTTATCTTGTCCTCATGACTTACATTAATGAGATTATATATGTCTGTTTCTTCTGAAAACCCTAAATCATAAAGTTTAATAATTAAGTCTTCAATAAACTCACCATTAACCAATATAATATGCGGGCATTCATATGAAGTACTAACGATATTACATTTTTCAATAGCGCTCTTTAAAACGGATGATCTTCCGATTCTTGATAGGCCAGATGCATTTACTATTGAAGGTGTTGTTCTGCCGAAGTCATCCATTCTTTCTTCAATGGATTGCACTAGATCATATCTTCCTACGAATATTTTATTACGCTCTTTTAGAAGTGGATGTTTCTTCCAGGATATCTCCCTTAATCTTTGCTGTATTTTACGTGCCGCCGTTGCAGGCCTGGCTATTAAGCGTAAATTATATTCTTCTCTCATCCATTCAGGAATCCTTTTATCTGAATAAGCAATTGACTCATCTATCAATATAGGATAAATGCGATCAATTTCATTCTGGTTCAATTTTTCTTTCGCTAAAATAAGTTCTTCTTTTACCCAATCTGATTCAATTGAATTTTCTGACAAGAAAATAACAAATAAAGATGATTCTTCTATGCCAGAAAATATTTCATCAATTGCACGCATTCCTGGTTCAAAAGTTAATTCATCATATATGATGTTATTACTCTTTAACGTTGTTACTACTTGACTAACATATGGCGACTTATCCTTACTGCTATGCGAAAGAAAAGCTTTAATCATCTTGTTGCAACTCCTTCTTTATTTATTTGTTTTTTCATCTAACAGTAAGTAGGCCCCACATTAACAATTTCTTGAACTTCAGATTAGAAGCAAAGGAAACTCCTTCTTGCATCACTTCATTCCTTTTAACATTCAATGTGATAGTCAGAATATTCTTATTGAGTTATTTTTTGTGGGCATCGATGAGTCTAGCACTACAGTTGGGGGAATTACACTACTGGGGGTGTATGTGGCGGGTGGGGGATTTAGCGTGTTGGAGTGCTTCTTTGTGGGGTGGCATGTTTATATTAATTCCCTCACCCCGGCCCTCCACCCCTCAAGGGGGTACTGAAAAGAGTCCCGGAGGGAGAGGGGGTTATATGATTATTTTGTCAGTGAGATGAATAGCTGGGGGAGTTTTTCTGGCAGGCGTTCTACTTTGTCGATCACGGTATATTGCTTATCAAATATGTCGGCCACATAGGCATCGGCTTTGGGGTCGAGGTTGATGCAATAGCTGTAGATGCCGTCCTGATCCAGTTCCTGCACTGCTTTGTGTGCATCGGCAATCAACAGGCGTTTATCCTTCACATCAATGTCCGCAGGCTCGCCATCGGTCAGGATCAGCATTAATTTTTTATCTGCCTGTTGGTTTTTTAGATAGTGTGCGGCGTGACGCATGGCGGCGCCCATGCGGGTGGAGTAGGCGGCCTCCATGGCAGCCAGACGCCCTTTGACCTCATCACCCCAGTGTTCGCCATAGCCTTTGATATGCATATAGCGCACGTCATGGCGGGTGTTGGAATGAAAACCGGCAATGGCAAAGTGGTCGCCTAATTGTTCAATGGCCCAGGCCAGCAGGGAAACCGCCTCCTGACTGAGTTCGAGGATGGTCTGCTCGCACCCGGGGGGGATCTGATTCAATGATTCCGATAGATCCAGCAATAGCATGACGGCGATATTGCGCCCGTCATGTTTACGGCTCATGTTGATGCGCGCGTCCGGCTGCGCGCCACCCTTAAAGTCGATCAGGGAACGAATGGCCACATCAAGATCCAGCTCACTGCCTTCCTCCTGGTAGCGTACCCGCACGCTGTCTTGCGGCTTGAGCAGGTCTAATAGTTGTTTCAGACGCTTGGCCAGGGCGCTGTGTTTGCTCAACAGGCGATCGATATCACCGGCATTGCCACTCGGGTGCAGCCCCTCGTAAACACTGACCCAATCCGGGCGGTAGGCTTTGCTGGCGTAGTCCCATTCTGGATAATGACGTGGTGGTAGCCCTTTAACTTCTTCCTCTTGCTTTGCCTGGCGCTTCTTTTCGAACATCTCCTCTTCGTCGCCTTCCTCAATAAACAGCCACATGTGACGGTTGTCATCACGGTAGTCCACTTCGGTGTCTTCAAAACGGACGTTGGGCAACTGGTCACTCTGGCGGCGCGTTTTGGCAATGAACGAAACAGCCAGTTTGGCCATTTCTGCTGTACTGGATTCACCGTTCTGCATTTGTTCATGGAAGCGTCCCGCAAAATCCTTTATGTCGGGATTTTCATACGAATGCTGGGGATTGAGTATGGCCCATGAAATCATGGTCAATCGATGACGGATGCAGGACTCCTTTTCAGAATCACAAGTGCCTTCTACCGGCACGGAATGCAAGGCCATGAACAAGCGGCGCAAGCCCGGGTATTGTTGCATGGTCAGGTATTCCACCCGGGAATCTTCAAATATTTCGATGGCAATACGCTGAAAGGGGCTGTAATTATCCGCAATAATTGCTGTCGTCCAACGCTGGTGCGCAATCATATGGGCCAGCACGGTGCGGTAGCGGTCAATGCCGCTGACACCTCTGTCGTCGTCGTAGACATCCGGTACGCGGATTCCGAGCGAGTCATAATAGGGTATGGGCTTGCGCAGTTCATCAAAAGCCAGTGAGTAGGGGATCAGGTGTTCGGACGCCTGCCACAGTCCGCGCTGATAGAGGCTCAGCATACGCTCATTATCGACAAACAGTGTACCGTGGCGCTCACGCTGGAGCATGGCGCGACTGTCCGCCGATTGCAGGCTGAAAAAATCCCGTTGTCGCTCGGGGTGGTCCCCGTAATGACAGATGCCATAGTCCATCCAGTTTTTCAGACCTGTGATGGAGAGCTGTTGAAGCAGGAATGGCGCCTGTTCCAGAAAATCCGGAAGTCCGGGGCTGGGTATGGTGCTGTGAATACCGTGTATGGATACCGTGGTTCGTTCCATCAGGTCAAATACCAGATCCAGGAAATGTTCCATCTGTTCCCACGTTTGCAAGCGGCGCGCGGCTTGCGGCAGAGATTGAAGCAGCGGGACTATGGCCTTGCCATTGGGGGAGCGAGACATACGCTGACAGATTTCCTGAATCCGGGTCAGTACGGTCTCATCCCCTAGCTTTTTAGCGATATCGGGGGCTTCCTCAAGATAGACCAGTACCGGCTCCGGGCCACGCCCCATTTTATCGATAAAACTGGCGGCCTCGAGATAGGCCTTGATGCCATCTTCAGACAGCACCAGACACGCCTCGCTCATGCAGTCTTCAAAGACATCCCTGACTGGCTCGAAGCCACTGTCAAGTTGTGACCAGTAGGCCTGCATCGCGGTATCCTCTATGCCGAGGTCATTCATCGGTCGCCCTGCAAGCAGGTAACACTGCTATTTAAAGACGGCATCAATGGCGTGATCCAGCGTATCGCGGATATCCGGATCATCGGTGATAGGCCGCACCAGTGCCATACGGCAAGCAGCAACCGATGATATGCCGCCTTTGATCAAAGTGGCACCATAGACCAGCAGTCGTGTCGAGATCCCTTCGTCCAGACCATGGCCTTTCAGGTTACGCGCAGTCTCGCCGATCTTCACCAATTTGGCCGCAGTCTCTAAATCAATGCCGGTTTCACTGGCGATGATCCCTGCCTCTACGCCTGCTGTCGCATATTCAAAATCCAGCGCGGCAAAACGCTGCTTGGTCGACTGTTTCAGATCTTTCATCAGACTCTGATATCCCGGGTTATACGAAATAACCAGTTGAAAGTCCGGGTGTGCGTTGACGAGTTCGCCTTTCTTGTCGAGAGGCAAGGCGCGGCGATGGTCGGTCAGGGGATGGATCACCACAGTGGTGTCCTGCCTTGCCTCAACAATTTCATCCAGATAACAGATGGCACCGATGCGTGCGGCTGTGGTCAGGGGACCATCCAGCCAGCGGGTCCCATTGGCGTCCAGCAAATAGCGGCCAACCAGATCAGATGCGGTCATGTCTTCATTGCAAGCGACCGTAATCAATGGTTTGTCCAACTTCCAGGCCATGTATTCAATAAAACGGGACTTGCCACAGCCAGTGGGTCCCTTGACCATCACCGGCAGCCGTGCTGTGTATGCGGCTTCATAGAGCTCAATCTCATCGGACTGTGGTTCATAAAAAGGCTCTGTGCTGATCAGATACTGATCAATATCGACTTGTGCCTCAGAAGGTGTCTGCGTTGCCATATTTCACCTCAATACAGTAAAAAAAAACCCCTGCGGGGATGGCGCCAGACTTGCGTCCGGCACCAATACAGGGGCAAGGGGGTGTTCCATCCAGACGCTGCCAATTGGGCATCACGTCAGGCATCACATTTATTTGTGGACGCCCAGTTTTTCGCGCCAGCCTGGGTAGAGCGTATCCGCATCACCCGGGAAAGATTCGAAAGCGCGCGCAAATTCTTTGTGCTCTTTCGCGAATTCGATGGGATCTGCACCTTCCTTCCAACACTCAAAGGCTTGTCGCAGTGAGGTTGCGCCCGCTGCCGGGCTATCAATATGGCCATAAGAACCACCACCAGAGGTATTGATGACGTTACCGTGCCCGAGGTTCTCAAAGAATCCGGGCAGACGCAGTGCATTCATACCGCCAGAGATGATCGGTGTCGTTGGCTTCATGCCATGCCACTCCTGGTGATAGTAAGGACCATCAGCAGAATCACGCTCGATCATGTAGGCGATATTACGATCATCGGCGCCACCTTCCATCTTGCCGTAGCCCATGGTACCAACATGGATACCTGAAGCACCTTGCAAGCGAGACATTTTAGCCAGAACCAAGGCCGTGTATCCACGCACTGCTGATGGTGAGGTGATCATGCCATGACCGGCACGATGGTAATGCAAATACTGGTCAGGATACTGACGGCGCGCAGTCGTAATCATGCCCGGGCCACCGACAAAACCGTCGACCAGGAAGGCCACTTTGTTTGCATCCGGGACAAAGGTCTCAAGGATAAAATCCGCACGTGCGCACATCTCATAGTGATCATCTGCGGTAATGTTGGCTGAGAATAATTTGGCCTCACCCGTTTCATCCATGGCGCGCTTCATTGCATCAGCAACTAAAGGCATGACTTTCCTCATCGGGCAGAATGTCTGATTACCCTGGGGTTCATCATTTTTGATGAAGTCGCCACCCAACCAGAATTGATAGGCGGCACTAGCAAAAGGCTCAGGGCGCAGACCCAATTTAGGTTTAATAATGGTACCGGCGATATAACCACCATTCACACGTGGACGACCAAGCATATCCCACATATCCGTGATGTCCTTGGAAGGACCATCAAACTGCTGCAGCATCTCGTGTGGCACATAGAAATCCTGGATTTGAGCGCATTTAACGTCGCCCATGCCCTGGTTGTTACCAATCACCAGGGTCAGGAAAGAAACGATCATGGTACGACCGTCAGTGATGTTGCGGTCAAACAGGTCGTTTGGATAAGCGATCTTCATCAAGCCTTTGGCTTCGTCGATCTCATAGACCAACGCGTCAACGCCCTTGGTAAATTCGTCAGTGGTGCAGACTTCGACGTTGGTACCGGTGGAAGACTCTGCCGCAAAATGTGCAGCGGTCTCCAGATAGCCATAGCCATCGGCCGGTGTCATATGATAGGCAACCAACATGTGCTTGCCTTCCTTGATCAGGGTTGCTTCATCCAGGCTCAGATCTGCATAACGATTGGATTGATCCATATTATTATCTCCTTTCTGTACGCTTCTTTATTATGAATGACCAATCATTCTTATGTGAATGGTCCACTGATGAGTTGGTCAGCACCTTCATGGTGTGTTCTGACCGCATCGATGGCGCTACTATAATGCTTGCTATACATAATGTTAAGTCACATTTTTTTATTGGTATAATAAGTATTTACTTATGTCTTAATGGGCAAGGGAATAGATAGGCACGCTAGCTATAAGAATGGACTGGCAAGAACGATGGTGGGTATTGCTGTAGGAGCGGCTTCCACCCTCCGGGTACAGGTGAGCCGCTCCTACAGGCACTCTATAACAATCGAAGAATGGGCTAGGGGGCTAGAATAGGGGCCTCACCGGCAAAATAGTCTCGCAGCGCCAATAACAGTTGGCTGCTTTCATCGCGGGAGGTGTAGTCGAAATTGATACCCAGTTGATAATTCCCGCCGGTACAGGATGTATCCTCGCACCAGGATACGGTGCCGGACAGGGTAATGTGGTACTCATCATCCTCGTATTCGATAGTGACGGGGGTTTCGGGATCAAAGAATGAGGACAGCTCAAATCCCATGCCCGACAAAGAGACATCGGTCACTCCTCATCCAGCGCCTCAAGAATAAAGGAACCCCGGCAGAATTCCATACAAAAACGCTGCCTGCCCTCATGGCGCCGGTTTATCTGCATGGTGGCTGTCTTCTCTGTCTTTTGCGGTCTATATCAATCACAATCAATCCAGTAAGGCTGGTTAAGTACTCGTTTCACACTGCATGTCGTCATGCCGCTCAGTAATCTTTAACCCCGCATTTTCAAGCGCCTTGAATTACTGGTAGAATCGCCGCTATTTATCTTGGGAATAGGAATGAGCGCAGACCAACAAAAACAATTACAGACCGATGAGGCCCAGGAACCCATTGAGATCTTCAAATTTGATGATGTAACCATCACCCTACTGGGCACTGCCCATATCTCCCACTCCAGCACAGAAAAAGTCAGGGAACTCATTAGCGGGAATGCGTATGACGCCATCGCGGTTGAGCTGTGCCCCAGCAGACACAATGCGATGGTTAACCCGGATGCGCTGGCCAAACTGGATCTGTTTCAGGTCTTGCGTGAAAAAAAGACCGCGATGGTGGCCGCCAATCTGGCACTTAGCGCCTATCAACAGCGTATGGCTGACCAGCTCAATATCGTGCCCGGTGCAGAAATGCGGATGGCCATTGACTGTGCCAGCGAAGCCCAGTTGCCGGTTTTGCTCGTTGACCGCGAAATCGCCGTCACCCTGAAAAGAATCTACCGCAATGTTCCCTGGTGGCAGCGCCTCCATCTCCTGGCGGGGCTGTTCTCCAGCGTCATTTCACGACAAAAAATCAGTGAAGAAGAAATCGAACGGCTCAAAGAAGGTGACATACTGGAATCAACATTCACCCAGTTCGCAGAAGAAGCCAAACAGCTGTATGTACCACTGATCGACGAACGGGACCGTTATATGTCGGCGCGCATACTCGAGGAAATCCAGCGTTGCGCCTATAAAAACATCCTGGTCATCATCGGCGCCGGCCACCTGAAAGGCATGCGTAACTACCTGCCCCAATTTCAGGAACAGGGACAGAGCAGTACAGAAATCATTGCGCAACTCGACCTGATACCAAAACCCAGTACCTGGCCAAAGCTCATCCCCTGGGCCATTGTGGTTTTGATTCTCATTGGGTTTACAATCGGGTTCAGCCACAGCTCTGAACTGGGCTGGCGACTGATCGCCGACTGGGTGGTCATCAATGGCGCACTCTGCGCCCTGGGCGCATTGATTGCCAGAGCGCATCCGCTCACGGTGGTGAGTGCCTTTGTGGCCGCACCGATCACATCCCTAAACCCCACTATCGGCGCGGGAATGGTGACTGCCGCCATCGAAACCTATCTGCGCCGTCCCAACGTGGGTGATTTCAGTCGTCTGCGCACGGATACCAGCCATTTAAAAGGCTGGTGGAAAAATCGTGTTGCCCGTATTCTGTTAGTATTCCTGTTTAGCACTATCGGTTCCGCCATTGGTACCTATCTTG
>QIGV01000064.1 GCA_003230085.1 Gammaproteobacteria bacterium | reverse complement strand
TTGTTCCATCGCGACCTCGCCGCCGTCCTTCCCCTCACCGGCCTGGGAATGCTCCACTTCCAGCTCAGAAAAAAAGCGGATGCGATCGCTAAACTGATGCCCCACAAATAGAATGACACGATGCAAATCAATCTCTTTCTTGTCATCACCGCCCTGATTCTGGTTGCTCAAATTAGAATAATGTAGCTCCCCGTATCCGCCAATAGTGGTCTTGCCGCGGCTGCCATGTCCATGACCCGGCGTTGCTGACTCCTCATCGAGGGCACTGTCTTCAGCACTCTCCAGATTATCTGCAATCAATTCTATCTGCTGCTCCAGCATTTCTATCCGCTTATTCAGGGATTCGTTGTCGTCTGCCAGGGCAGGCAGGGCAAACAATGCTGTGCTGACCACCATGCCACCAATAAGGTGTTTATAATCTTTCATCAATTACTCCCAATTTATCCTTTTAAAATCTCTCACCATTGTTGGAAGTACTATTGTGCACGACTCTGTTTTTTAATGCAAATCATTCTCATTTATATTTGCATTGACAATACCGCGCCAGGCTTTAGAATGGTGATATGACCCAATAATCCATAAATAAGGAGATATCCCTATGAAAAAACTGGGACTGGCGTTACTGCTAGCCAGCCTTGCCTGCCTCTCAATTCCTTATGCAGCCGCAAGCGACGAGGGGGTGGCACTGAGCTATACAAAAAATACCCCTGACGAAGGGGTCCAAAAGAATCTCGATCTGCTGCTCTCCTGGGCAAAGGGTGAGCTGGCTGAACATATCGGTGAAGGCCTGTTTGATACGCGCCCTGAGGAAAAATTGCTAGTTGAAGCCATGATCGAATGGGCAGAGAATTTAAAGCGCCAGGCCATAGCGGCAAAACAGGCCGGGGACAAAGCCACAGCACGAGTGCGATATTTTTCAGCTGAAGCGACTGCTCGTTACGCCGCCCGGATGCCACACATGCTAGAAGACCGCGCAAAACATTAAGATCGTGAGACATTAAGGGTGAAGCATGACACAGAAAAGCAGGAAGGGAATCCCTCACGCCTCACGTATAAATGTCGACGAGGCATGATTCATAGTCGCATGATAAACTTACCAGATTCTTCGTCATAGCAAGAGATTTTTCGATGACACAGTCGCCAATACCGGTGGTGATGACGTTTTCTGGCCATGATCCCAGTGGTGGCGCAGGTATTCAGGCGGATATTGAAGCACTTGCCAGCATGGGCTGCCACGCTACGCCAATCATTACCTCGTTGACCGTACAAGATACCTACAATGTCATATCTGTTACGCCTGTGGATGCAACTCTCCTTATACAACAGGCGAGGGCGGTACTCGAAGACATAGAAATAGCAGCCTTCAAAATTGGCCTATTGGCAAGCACCGAAGTAGCAGAAGCTATCCATAGTCTGCTGATAGACTACCCAGGCATCCCCGTCATTCTGGATCCGGTACTTGCCGCCGGAGGAGGCGCACGGATTGTAGATGAGGAACTTCTGTCAGCAATACGTACGCTACTGTTACCTATCACCACCATCCTGACCCCTAACAGCATAGAAGCACGCCTCCTGGCGACAGAGGCGGACAATCTCGACGCCTGCGCGCACAAACTAATGGACGACGGCTGTGACTTTGTCCTGATCACCGGCACCCATGAAAACAGCCCGGCTGTAGAAAACAGGCTCTATGGCGATCGTCGCTTGATTGAAACCTTCACTTGGGAGCGCCTTCCGGCAGATTATCACGGTTCGGGTTGTACATTGGCGTCAGCTATTGCAGGGTTATTAGCCCAGGGCAAAGGCGCGGAGATCTACTCAGTGATCCAGGAAGCTCAAGCCTATACCTGGGAAACTCTCCAACACGGCTATCGTATCGGTATGGGACAGCATCAACCCAATCGCCTGTACTGGGCAACCTTTGACGATGAACTTAGCCAATGAAAGCATCGCCTATTCTCGGCCTGTACGTCATTACCAGCACTGGTATTGAAACAGACAAACTACTATCGGACATTGCCTGCGCCATACAGGGTGGCGCTACCGTAATCCAGTACCGCAGCAAAGACGCTGATGATGCAGTACGGATGGAACGAGCTAAAATGCTGCAGAAACTGTGTCGCAGCCATGGCATTCCCTTGATCATCAACGATGATATTGACCTGGCCCACCGGATTGGCGCCGACGGTGTTCACCTGGGACGCGACGATTTCACCATTCAGCAAGCAAGATCAATGTTGAGCGCTGATACGATCATCGGTTCATCCTGCTATAATAGTCTTGAGTTCGCCCACGAAGCGGCTAATGCGGGCGCCGACTACGTGGCCTTCGGCAGCTTTTATCCCTCACGGACTAAACCGGATACTGTCAGAGCAACGCCCGCACTTTTGCAACAGGCAAGGAATACGCTTAACATTCCGATAGTAGCCATAGGTGGAATTACCCCGCTAAATGGGGCGGCCCTTGTACGCGCTGGCGCCGATGCACTGGCAGTGATTAGTGGCTTGTATTCACAGGACGATATCGAACAAACCGCACGGCAATATGCGCAATTATTCCAGGACATGGAAAATACCGTAACGATCTGACTATCTGTATTAACAAATTTAGGAAACATCCATGACTCAATCTCATGATTTATTTGAAAGCGCCCAAAGGCATATCCCTGGCGGTGTCAATTCCCCAGTACGTGCTTTCCATGGCGTCGGTGGTGAACCAGTATTTATCAAAAGTGGCGCAGGCGCCTACATTACCGATGTGGACGACAAACGTTACGTTGATTATGTCGCCTCCTGGGGTCCCATGATCCTGGGGCATGCCCATCCAGCAGTGATCCAGGCGGTCAAGGAGGCTATTGGCAATGGTCTTGGTTTTGGTGCTCCAACTCAAATTGAAACCGTCATGGCTGATAAAATCTGTGAGCTGGTGCCTTCAATTGAATTAGTGCGTATGGTCAATTCTGGAACCGAAGCGACCATGAGCGCGATACGCCTGGCACGTGCCTACGCTGGGCGAGACAAGATCCTGAAATTTGAAGGCTGTTATCATGGACATTCAGATTCATTGTTGGTCAAGGCGGGATCGGGTGCACTGACCCTGGGTGTTCCTACCTCACCGGGCGTACCCGTGGCGCTGGCCGAGCATACCATCACAGTCCCTTATAACGATCTGGAAAAAGTCGAGGAAGTTTTCTCTCATCTCGGTGGTCAGATTGCCTGTATTATTATCGAACCAGTGGCCGGTAATATGAATTGCATTCCACCGGTCGCGGGATTTCTCGACGGTCTACGGAATACCTGTAATGAATACGGCAGTGTGCTGATCTTTGATGAAGTCATGACCGGGTTCCGCGTTGCCCTGGGCGGCGCCCAACAACGCTATGGTGTAAAACCGGACCTCACCACTCTGGGCAAGATCATCGGCGGCGGTTTACCCGTCGGCGCTTTTGGTGGTCGCAGAGACATCATGGATAAAATTGCCCCCCTCGGACCTGTCTACCAAGCCGGCACGCTATCCGGTAACCCTGTCGCCATGGCCGCCGGTTTGGCCACATTAAACGAACTCAGCAATCCTGGTTTCTACGAAGAACTGAGTGCCAAAACCAAACGCCTCGCCGAAGGCCTGCTCACGCGTGCCCAGGCATTTAACATTCCCTTGCGCGCCAATTGTGTGGGAGGCATGTTTGGCCTGTTTTTCTCCGAGGAAGAGGAGATCACCAACTTCTACCAGGTAACCAACTGCAATCTGGACCGCTTCAAGCTGTTTTTCCATGGCATGCTGGAGCAAGGCGTCTACCTTGCACCTTCAGCTTATGAAGCCGGTTTTGTTTCCGCAGCGCATGGCCAGGATGAATTCAAGCACACCCTGATCGCTGCAGAACAGGTGTTTTCCCGGTTGTAATATATTGCCCGGCGCAACGACTAGCTGGCTGAAACGGCAGGCAAGGCCGCATCATAATACCAGGTTGCTCAGGGCCTTCCTTGCTCTGCTTGTGTCCGTCGTAGCCACCGCAGGCTATACCTGTAGCAGTACGGCATCACCATTGGCCGCCATCACCTCCATTGATCCTCATGTCATCACTGCTGGCAAGCCACAGAACATTACCATTTCACATGATGCAATCACAGAAAACAGTCAGTTGTATTTCAGATCGGGCGGCCCATTTCTTCAATACCAAATATCATTACAGAATCGCCCTGCTGACCTAGCTATCTATGGCGGCCATGCCTATGTGGTAGGTGATTTTTCCGGTATTGAGGTCTTTCGCCTACCTACTACTGGCTCGGCACAAATAGAAGGGAGGATAGAGACAAAACTACATTATCAAAAAATCAGAATATTGAATCAACGTGCGTATTTGCTAGCGCCCGGACGCATCGACATCTTCGCCATAGGCAATCCAGAAAACCCCACACTCGTTGGGTTTGCAACAATCCCTGGTGGGAACATTCGGGATTTCTCCATCGCGGAGGATAGCGGGGTGTTGCTAACAGAAAATAATCAACTGATATTGCTGGATATGCGCCCTGCCAATTCCCCTCGCGTACTGAAGACTATCACCCTGCCATACCAGGCTCTGTCTCTGAAAATCAGTCAAGGCATACTCTATGTAGCAGGTGGTGAGCAAGGGCTGTTCGCCATGGATATCAGTCATCCAGAGCAGGTGGCTGCGATCGGGCATTACCAGACAAGCGGACCGGCGCTTGATCTCAGTATCAAAAACCACCTGGCATTGCTTGCCACTGCCGAAAATGGCATGACCATCCTTGATGTTACCGACCCGACGCATATCAAATGGGTCGGCAGCCACCAACAATTAGGAGATGTCCGCCGCATCCAATCCCTGGACAATGAACGTGCCTCTGTCGTCAATACTAATCATGACTTGCTGTTGCTCGACACCAGCAACCCTGCCATGCCCTCCCTGATCTCAGGTACCAGCCAATCACAAGCTGTTATCGCATCGGATCACTACAAAGACACCTTATTGCTCGCCACCCCCGACGCTTTATTACAAATGAATATTCAAGCTATCCCGCCACAAATCAGCAATGAAGGACTGGATTTTGGGCAGGGTGTTAACTATGGCGGAGAGCGAAAACTGACTATTCATAACAATATTGCCTATGTTGCGGATTGGTTCTCTGGTATTCATCTTTATGACATCCGCGAGCCGCAGCGACCAAAACTGCTTTCAAGCTTCCATACCCAGGGATCACCCAAGGGGATCGTCGTCAGAGATGGCACCGCGTTTGTCGCTGATGATGACCACGGCTTGCAGATCATCGATGTCCATGACCCGGAAAATCCCCGCCAACTATCCAGCCTGCTCACCTCAGGTCTGGCCTACACACCGGTACTGGCTGGCGAGCTACTTTATCTCGCCAGCCATCGAGGCGGCTTCCAGATTATCAATATCAAGGATGTCAGCAATCCCATATTGATCGCCGATGTGGATACGCCAGGCAAGTCATGGTCAATACAGGTACAAGGAAACTACGCTTATGTTGCCGACGACGAGTCTGGTCTGCTGATTTTCGATATTAGCAATCCAGCTACCCCACAAGTGATCGCTCAGTTTAATCCTGGTGGCGCCGCAGAAGATATCCTGATTGATGGGGATATAGCCTACGTCGCATTTTTTGATCAAGGGCTATACATTCTGGATATATCCGATCCCACACAACCCAGAACCCTCCGCCATGTCAGCACGCCCGGTAATGCACGCGGGCTGGAACTGGATGACCACTATCTCTATGTCGCCGATTGGCTGAGCGGCATTCAAATACTCGATGTTGCCCAACCGGACTCGGCCAGCATTATCGGCAGCTACGATACCGAAGGGGCCTCATGGGGACTGCGCATCCAGAACGGGTTTGCTTTCGTTGCCGATTGGTGGGGCGGTTTTGTGGTGCTCGATATCAGCGACCCGTCGCGCCCACGCATGGCGGGAAGCTATCACCATAATGACACGGTTAAACAGATTAGCACTCAAGGAGTGTATGCCTATATCGCCAAGGGTAGAGATGGCCTGCAGGTTTTTGATATCAACAATCCCCTGAACCCAACCTGGGTGACCGGTGTTAATACCGGTGCTGCACAGCGTCTCGTAACCTCCAGCCGTTTTGCTGTAGTTTGTGGTGATGAGCGCCGCGTTACCGTAGTAGATATCAATAACCCTTTTCAGCCAAAACCACTTAACACTATACCGATCGACCATCACTGCGAGCGACTCAGCGCTGCCGGAGACCAAATCTACATTTCAGACAAGCGCGGTAATATCAGCATGCTGGACCTGGCGCAAAACCCGTTTCAAATAAGCCGCTTCAACCGCCGGCAAAAGCTTGTAGACTTATGGGTGGATGGGAATGACATCTACCTATTGATGCAAGATGGTGAAGTACAGCTCTTTAATAACACTCTAAGCCATACCCCCAGGACGACATTTTATTTGCCAAAAAATGCAGCTGTTAAATTTATACGAGCTGCCAATCAATTAATCTGCATATATCAGGAAGGGAAGGGCATCACCCTGTTGAGCAGTCGCGCTGGAAAAATTGAAAGAACGGGCTTTATACCGCTAGCAGCACCCGTCAGCGATATCCAGTTGCTGGACGATAAGCTTTATGCTGTCACCCATGACAATATAATATATGCATTCATTGTCGAGAAAACAGGACAATGGCAGGCAAAAACCACCTACCAAACATTGAACAATATCACTCGGCTACAGCTAAATAATAACTCACTGTACCTTGCCGGTGATCAACATATTACTGCGATTAACGCTCTGCCCGTTATCCCACTTGAAAATATTTCAGAAAATAAAACGCTCGCTGTTCTACCCGGCAATATGCCCAGTGGTGCTTATGATGTTGTGTTGACTCAATTCAGTCAGGATCAGAACGCCGCCGCTCAGCATAACATCTTCTACAATGGATTGAATATAGTAATGCCTACACTTGGGAAACCCCGTTTCACCATGGATGACCTGAAGAAAATCATGCAACAGCGTAAAGCAGAAGGGGGTGCTGTAAAGCCGTGACATTGACTGGTTGTTGAAAAAATGCAATTTACTGCCCCGCAGCAAGCTGCGGGGCAGTAACCCCTCAGAGATTAACAAGTGGCATTTTTACAACTAACGATTTAGGTTTTCTCTTCAGGCATCAGCACAGAAATGCCTCAGGCTATCCGATGTTTCATCCTGTACTCTCGGAGGTCTATGTGTCTTTTCCAGCAACCATTCAGCGATATCGCGTAGAACTTTCTCTGCCTGCAAATCCCTGGTTAACATGTGATAGCCATTTTCATACAGGATAACTTTCAAATCCACTGGCATCAGATCTGATATGTTCGTAAGTAAATGGCAAGTCGACTTTTTGGGTATGATTTCATCGTGCATACCATACAACAGCAAGGTATCGCCAGCTTGACCAGGTGATACTGCGGCAGCTTGATCCATCAGATTACTAATACCATATAGTACGTCTACGCGGGTTGCCTTGATGACCTGGGGGTCACGACCTAGCGCACGCAACATTTCGATATTGTCCGATGGTTTGATATCCAGGCCCTCACCAGTGAGTTGTTTACCCGGCATAGTATGCACAGCCAGCCAGAGCGCGAAGCGTTGATAGAGCGGCATGCTGTCGCGCGACCAGACTGCTGGCGCGACAAGGATCACACCTGCTATATCAGGCGCTATAGTGTCTAGTGCCGCGAGTGTTACCGCTCCACCCATACTCTCACCAAGCACATACAGCGGGCAGCCAGGGTGCTTTGCATTCATGAGCGTCACCATAAGGTGCAAGTCACTGATCATCCGCTCGCTACCATGCCACAGGCCAAAGCCTTCCGAATCGCCAAATCCGCGTTGATCATAAGCAACTACCATCACGCCATTCGCAGCCAGAAACTCGCCAGTGGTTTTAAAGGCATTGCGGTAATCGTTTAGGCCGTGTAGCGCAAGCACCTGCACGAGACAATCACCCTTCGGAATCCAGCGTTTCAGCGGCAAGCGGTAACCATCATCCATAAGCGCGTAGGTTTTATACAGGGAGGGGATAGCCTTTGTCTCGCCTTCAGGCTGCACATAGGGCTTAGCGCAAGCACATAGCAATAAACCAGCTAGCACAAGGATCCAATTATTAGCTATGTAATTTCCTACCTGCATTTCTTGGTAGAGAAAGAATAAAACCCCATTTCATAAAAATTCATGGTTACTGAGCTGTTGGTCGCATCAATTTTCACCTTTATCGAAAAATAATTTTACTAATTTCTGTCGCCGTGACTTGAAACTTTCCTTGCGTTAGTCAATACTTATTCCTGGTTTAGACTATAATATATCCCTTAAGAATATACAGCCTGAGTCGATACATTCCTGAGAGGAAAGTAAATATCATGACCTATTTAAAATGACAATAAACGCCTATAAATAACTATGAACGTCGCCTTCATCAACCCATTCATCCAGTCTATCCTGGAAGTCCTTTCAACCATGGCCAACATGGAAGCAAAACCGGGGCCGCCCGCTATCAAAAAAAATTCTGTCGCACAGGGCGATGTCACCGGCATTATAGGCATGGCGGGTGAAAAAATCGTAGGGTCACTTGCGGTATGTTTTACAGAACCTGTCATCATCGAAATTGCTAAACGGATGTTGGGCGAAACCCCTCCTTCGATTGATGAGACTGTCATTGACATGGTGGGCGAGATAACCAATATCGTCACCGGAGGCGCGAAAAAGCTGCTCGCGGATGATGGCTATCACTTCGATATGGCTATACCCGCAGTTGTCTCTGGCAAGGATCATTCAATTAATCACAAATCGAATGGAACTACTATCATTTTACCTTTTTCGACAGAAGCCGGTGAGTTTTTCATCGAGATCTGCTTCATCGATAAAAGCACATCATAAAATTATTTTATTAGATCCTCTTACTGGCTGTGATTCTGGCGATTGCAGCACCTTTTCTTTTGAAAGGCGAAAGATATAGATCAACTTGCCCAGGAAAGAATTGACTGGCAGAATCAATTGATTGAAGAGCAGAGCCATTAGGTGCAACGCTTACTCAGATTCACTCCAACGCGGCAACAGCGCATGATCAACGCCCAAATGGTCCAGTATGCGTGCCACAACAAAGTCCACTAGATCATCCACTGAACGGGGACGCTGATAAAAACCAGGGCAGGCCGGCATGATCACCACGCCCATACGGCTCAAGGTCAACATATGCTCCAGGTGTATGGGTGACAGAGGCATTTCCCGCGGCACCAGAATAAGCTTGCGTTGCTCTTTGATAATGACATCGGCAGCGCGTTCCAGGAGATTGTCACTAGTACCGCAGGCAATGGCCGCCAGGGTGCCGCTGGAACAGGGGCAAACCACCATGGCCTCGGAAACACTCGATCCACTAGCGATAGGGGCCATCCACTGGTCCTTTCCGAACACCCGCAATTGACCGTCCGCGGCGTTAAAGTGGCGAGTAAATAAACTTTCTATCTCACGGGGCGAACCACTCACCTTGAAGTCTGTTTCCAAAGACATGACCACTTGGGCCGCCGTGGAAATTAACAGGTAAACCTGTTTGCCATTACCCAGCAGGCAATCCAACAGGCGCATCCCATAGGGAATCCCCGATGCGCCAGTCATAGCCAACGTAATAGTATTACGACTCACGGTGTCGTAGTGCCTCTATTAATCGCTGATGAATATTGTCAAATCCACCATTACTCATGATCAATACCTGCTCCCCGGGCCGGGCCTTTTTTGCAACATGCTTGATAATCGCAGCGATATCAGTCATTACACGACCCTGCGTACCGATTGATGATGCCACTTTCTGTAGATCAAAATCCAGTTGCTCTGATTGATAGAGTATCACCTCGTCTGCATACTCAAGGGCACGGGGCAAAGCATCCTTGTGTATACCCATCCTCATGGTATTAGAGCGCAGTTCCAGAATGGCCGTAATATGTGCATCCCCCACATTGTTGCGCAGACCCTCAAGGGTGAGTGCTATGGCAGAGGGGTGGTGAGCAAAATCATCATAAATAGTGACTTGATCAACAATGGCGCGTAGTTCCATGCGCCGCTTGACCCCCTGAAATGTATTCAGGGCGGCGACTGCCTGCGCAGGCAAGACACCGGCGTGACGCGCTGCAGCAACTGCCGCCAGAGCATTGCTGATATTATGGTGCCCCATCTGTGACCACGCCACCGGGCCGATACACTCATCACCCAGATAGACATCAAAATTCTGCAGATCTTTACTGATATTGCGTGCATGCCAGCTATTAGTCGATCTGTCTTGACTGGTGTGCTCTACAGGCGTCCAGCAGCCTTGCTGTAACACAGCATCCAGATGATCATCGTTATCCGGTAGAATAATCAATCCGGAAGCGGGCACGGTGCGTACCAGATGGTGAAACTGGCGTTGAATTGCAGCCAAATCATCAAATATATCGGCATGATCATATTCCAGATTATTCATGATCAGGGTGCGCGCCCGATAGTGGATAAATTTTGATCGTTTATCAAAAAAAGCGCTGTCATACTCATCCGCCTCTACAACAAAAAAAGGGGCCTTTCCCAGACAGGCCGTAGCAGGAAAATTCAGAGAAACCCCTCCGATCAGGTAACCTGGCATCATGCCAGCCTCTTCCAGTATCCATGCCAGCATACTGGCGGTAGTGGTCTTCCCATGCGTACCCGACACAGCCAATACCCAGCGTTGTCGCAGAATATTATCTGCCAGGAATGCCGGCCCGGAAGTATAAGGAAGGCCACGGTCAAGTACATACTCAACCAGCGGATTACCGCGGGACAGGGCATTTCCAATGACAACAAGATCCGGCTCAGATGCCAGATGCGCAGGATCATAACCTTCACTGAGACGGATATCCTGAGCCTCAAGCTGTTCGCTCATGGGCGGATAGACATTGGCATCTGACCCACTGACCTCATAACCCAGCTGGCGCGCCAGGACAGCGATACCACCCATGAATGTGCCACAAATGCCAAGAATATGAATATGCATCTAGTACACCGTCATGAAAATAATTTTGACAGGTTCTGAGTTAAGGTAATCGATATGTACATGTAAGCCACAGCGAGCGCAACCCCTATAGGTAGCAGTGTTGACAGGGCATGACGCAGGACATGCCCAATGACAATCAGATTCCAGAACAAGGCAATCCACAGCACCAGTGAAGATACAATCACTCCGGTTTCATCCAGGGAGGCCGGATCGGCCTGGGCATTAACCATAAGCTTCTGCTGCCAGGCAAGCAGCGGTAGGGCGATCAGTTCAAAAATTGCGCCGGTTCCCACCAAGGCGGTCCAGACCTGGACTAAGCGTTCCGTTAAATTGTTAGCCCATAATAAAATATAGACCAGGCCACCCAGCAGACCAAGATCAACTGCCACCAGAAATATGGCCTGGCCCCAGGATACGTTAATCATCGTGAGGAATACGCCAATAGTCACATAGGCAAAGAGTGACAATCCTAAAAGAAATTGGGATGAGGGCAAGTCTTGAGGGCCTGCCTTCAACAGGCAGATGTCTAGAAATTTTCTAAGGATCAGTTTCACTGAGATGCCTGGCGATAAATGTTATTACTCATTAATGGCTATACGCTGAAATACTTGGCTTCCGGACAATGAACAACAATGGCACTGGTACTTTCCTCCGGCCACAGTTGGCCTTCTTCACCCATCACGACATTTATTCGCTGGGCATCAAGAAGATCGAGAATTTTGTCCTGATCACCAAGATTCGGGCAGGCTGGATAACCGAATGAATAACGCGAGCCGCGATATCTCTGTTTGAACATTTCACTTATAACACGAGCATCTTCCATGCCAAAGCCCAGCTCAGAACGAATGCGCTTGTGGATAAATTCAGCAAGGCCTTCAGTGGTCTCTACATTCAGCCCATGCCAATACAGGTAATCCTGGTATTGATCATCCTCAAACAGGCTGCGGGCAAAATCAGATGCATGCTGCCCCACCGTTACGAGCTGAAACCCGACCACGTCAATTTCACCACTGTCGGATGGACGAAAAAATCCTGCAATACTGAGTTTTCTGCCTGAGGGCTGGCGTGGGAATGTAAACCGACAACGCTCTTTTTGCCCAGAGGTATCCGTATATATAACCAGATCATTGCCCTGTGACTGACAAGGGAAATAGCCATAGACAGCCTGCGGTCTGAGAATATGCTCCTCATCATTACGTGCCAACAAGCGATTCAATATGGGATCGAGCTCAACCCGGGACCATTGCTGATATTCTGGCAGGGACTTGCCTTGTGACTTGTATCCCCACTGAAATTTATACAAGGTATTCCGGTTGATATAGGGCACTATACTCCTCGCCGGAATTTGGTCCAGGCACTTGCTTCCCCAGAAAGGCGGCACAGGAACCAGGCTGTCCTGTGCCATCAACGTTTGATATCCGCATCCCTGTGCGGCAGACCTTCATTGGATGGGAAAATTAGATCCGTCTTGGAAAACTGTGCCGGCTCCTGCAATTCCTCACCCGCGTGCAGCCTGCCCGGCACCAAGCTCACACAAGGATCCACCAGGTTACCCACTTCGAGAACCTCGACCAAATCACCAGACTGTTTGTGTTTCAGAAACATATCATCTCCTGTAAATTTCCTGATATTGTCAGTACTCCGTCAAGCGCTATCATAACGCGAACTTTCCACATTAAAAATCACAGCTGATTGCCCCTTTCACCAACAAAAACAACACTATTATCAAGGAAATCAGCCGCAAGAAAACCCGAAACACTGTCCCACTTGAAAAATACGAAACTATTCACCTGAAAATTTGTCTTTTATTGTAAGTATGTATGGCATCATACGTCTGATTTAGGTTGCCTGTAGGCAAACGACATAACAGGGATGATACCACTTGCCTGATGTAATCGCGCATGTATGATTTACATTGATTCGGGAATACACCGTCTCACCCATGCGAGTCTGGTGAAAAAACCAGATTGTAGAAAATCGATTCATCGGGCTTGCAACATGGCTAGTACACAGGAGGACAATGCCGTGAATCGCATGCACCAATTACAAAATCTGGGACAGAGCGTCTGGTATGACAATATCCACCGCCACCTGCTCCATTCCGGTGAACTTGAAAAAATGATTAGGGAAGATGGTCTCGGGGGGGTCACAAGCAACCCGACTATCTTTGAAAAAGCCATCGGTAGCGGCGATGCCTATGATAAACCAATCATGGCATTGCTCAAAAATAAACCGGGCTGTGACAGCCGTGAAATTTTCCATATCCTGGCCATAGAGGATATACAAAGCGCTGCTGACCTGCTTCACCAGACTTATGAGCAGAGCCAACATCGTGACGGTATGGTCAGTATTGAGGTCTCACCTGACCTCGCCTATGATACGGACGCCACTATTGCTGAAGCGATAAGACTCCACCAGCTGGTTAACCGCCCCAATGTCATGATCAAGGTGCCTGCCACTGAAGCGGGCCTTACAGCCATAGAAGAACTGACTGCGGAAGGCATCAATATCAATGCCACGCTGTTATTCTCAGTGAAACGATACCGGGATGTTGCAGAGGCCTATAAACTCGGCCTGGAGAAACGCCTGCGTCGTGGTCAGAGCTTGTGCGATATCTCCTCGGTTGCCAGTTTTTTTGTTAGCCGCCTGGATACCAAGGTGGACAATATACTGCAATCATTGCTGTCGGATACTGACAATACCAGGCACAAGCAGATCCAGTCACTACTAGGCAAAGCAGCCATAGCCAACGCCAAAACGGCCTACCAGGCATATAAGGAAATATTCGCCAGTGATTTTTTTAAGAAATTAGCGGCCAACGGTGCCCGTCCACAACGCCTTTTATGGGGCAGCACCGGGACCAAAAACCCTTCATTCAGCGATACACTTTATGTCGATGCCCTGATTGGACCAGATACCGTCAATACCATCCCGCCTGCAACTTACCAGGCGTTCAGGGACCATGGCAATCCACAGCGGACGCTTGATACGGCTATAAATGAGGCGCATCAGGTATTGTCAGCCCTGAAAGAACTAAATATTGATCTGCAAACAATCACCACCGAACTTGAGGATGAAGGCGTACGCCAGTTTGCAGACTCATATCATGCCCTAATCGCGGTTATCGATAAAAAGCGCCAATCACTGGAAGCGCCCTAGGCTTTGCATGTTTCCGGCATGTCTATATGGTCAGCCATCGCTGATCGTATTACTGAAACAACAGGATCAGAATTTACTGTCTGTAAGCAACAATCTATTAGCGGTGGCTGTATTAATACCACCTGCCTGATAGAAGACAACACAAGACGGTTTTTCGTCAAACTCAATCATGCCAGTGCCCAGGAAATGTTTGCCGCTGAAAGCGCAGGGCTTGAAGAAATTATTACAACCGGCGCGATATGCGCACCACAACCGCTTTGTTTCGGAACCGTTGAGTCTCAAGCCTACTTGGTCATGGAATATATCGAAACCGGTGCGGCCGACAAAAACAGCATGGCGCTGTTTGGCCAGCGGCTTGTCACCATGCATCGCGCTCAGGCACAACAGTATGGCTGGAAAATCGCTAATACAATCGGGGCAACGCCACAGGTGAATACCCTGGACGGGAACTGGTGTCATTTCTGGCAGGAACAGCGCCTTGCTCCTCAACTAGAGCTGGCTGCCCGCAACGGTTACGAGGGAAGACTCCAAACTCGTGGTGAAAGATTACTTACCGAACTTCCTCTATTGCTGGCCGATCATCAACCACCGGCCTCCCTTTTGCATGGCGACTTATGGTCTGGTAACTACACTATCGATGCCCAAGGCATGCCAGTAATTTTTGACCCTGCCGTTTATTTTGGCGACCGTGAAGCCGACATGGCCATGACAGAGTTGTTTGGTGGCTTTTCACCAGATTTTTACCACGCCTATCGAGAAGCCTGGCCTTTGCCACCAGAGTATGCCATTCGCAAAACACTATACAACCTGTATCATATACTCAATCATGCCAATCTGTTTGGTGGTAGTTACATTTCCCAGGCAGAAAATATGATCGATAGCATACTAAGTGAAATTCTTTGACATAGTTAAATCAAGGCACAGCAAGACCAGGACATCAGTGACGACTATGCTTAACAAGCACATATCATGGTGCAATTATGGAGACTCACATATATAGTGAAATCCACTCGTAGGAACGGCTTTAGCCGCGAACCATTCCACCACCGTCGAGGCATTCGCGGCAATAGCCCCTCCTACAGATGTTCATTATTACAACAAAATCAATTAATAGCTTTGCAAGGAACTGGACGATGAAATTCAACGCTAGAAAGACATTGGTCATACTTCTCCTGTTGCTAGCCCCAACAGCAGGAAGCATGGGCGCAGAACTGAGCGGCCTGCAAATTATGCAGCGCGCCTATGAAGTCTATGCCGGTAAGGATATTTTTTCCCGCCTCTCATTCACGCTCAAAGATCGTAACGACACAGAAAAGAAACTAGGGCTGCTAATGGCCTATAAATCTTATGAAGGAGAAAATGGTTTTCACTCCAAAATAATCATGTTCAATCAATTTCCGCCTGACAAAAAGGATATTAGCTTCCTGGCCTGGATATATGCGCCAGAACAACATAAAAAAGACGATATGTGGCTATACCTCCCGGAATTAAGAACAGTTCGTAAACTGACTCACCAGCACAATGCCAACAAACATAAGCACCACGACAAAGATAATGATGATGAGTTTTCTCTCTCTGAACTCAAGCGTTTTGAGCTACAACCAAGAAATCCGCTATTGGATGAGCATGTGCTCCTGGGAAAAGAAAACATTGAGACGCAGGAAGTCTATAAAATTTCCAGCACTCCCAAAAACCCGGAATCCTCCCCCTATAATAAAATTTTCATCTGGGTTACAACTGATCACTTCCTGACTATACGGAAGGAATATATTGACCATCGCGGCACTGTGGAAAAGAAACAGGCCATTAGCTGGGACAATATAGGCAAGGCCTGGGTGTGGGAAAAAGTCACTGCCGTCAATCTGCACAACGGCAATGAAACAACATTACAGCAGTCTAACGTTAAACTTAATACTGGCCTAACCGATAATATTTTTACGAAGCGCTTCATGAAGCTGGGCGCTAGATCATTAATTGCCCGAGTAAAATAAATCAGAATTAGAATTCACCATCCTTATGGAAAATGAAATATCGACAACTATCATCAGGCTGATTTTTGCAACTTTTGCCGGTGGACTCATCGGTCTTGAAAGAACCTATCACGGCAGGCCAGCTGGATTCCGCACTCACACCCTGGTTTGTATGTCATCCAGTCTATTAATGTTGATTACGATTTTTCAGTGGGAACTGCTTGCCAACGCACCCCTGGATACCATCAGGGTAGATCCGACGCGAATGGCACAAGGCATTATGACAGGTATTGGGTTTCTTGGCGCTGGGGTGATACTCAAGGAAAATTTTACGGTACGCGGCCTGACTACGGCGGCCTCGATCTGGCTCACAGCATCCGTTGGTATCGTAATCGGGATGGGGCTCTATTTTGCCGCGATATTGGCCACAGTACTGGCATTGGCTATCCTGATCATTTTCAGGAAATTGGAGAAGAGGATGACAACCATGCGTTACGGTCGGCTATCTATCCGCTTCGGACGTCATGATCATATGACTGAAATACAGTTGCGAGACATGATTAATCAGCAAAATATACAATCCTCTAAATTTAGCTATCAACTCGAAAACGAAGGGAAAATATTTGAATATCGCATGACCATTCATACGATTGACCAGGATAATTTCAGACGGCTTGCTGAAACACTGATTGAAACCGAGCAGGTACTTGAGTTTTCTATCGTACCCACTGGCGATTAAAAAAGGGGGCGTAAACGCCCCCTCAAACATTGGTATGTAGCTTTTTTAATAACGCTTAGCGTTATACTGTCATGGCCAAATGCTAGCGAATAAGAATATTATCGCCTTTACCTGCCTTTGGATCAGCATCCGGCTTGTTCATCAACACCGTAATAGCACCACGTAGCGCGGCACTCATTGTGTGGTCAACAATGGCGTTGTTAGTTGCTTTGTCTGCCGGTGAAACTAAGTCAAAGGCTCCTGCCTCGGCAACCGCTACACCGTATGTCTGAATATCATACAGAGTATTTTTTGGATTACCGTTGATGTAGACACGATCCCAGATTCCAGCTATCGGATGAAAAGCAACCGGCATATTGATGTTCGCATTCGCAAAATAAATGCGCACGCGCTCACCCGGCTTGGATTGCAAAACCAGGCTAGCATCAGGATCATGCACAGGATCATACTTGAACATCTTGCCATTAATTAAAGAACCCTTCCAACCCTTGTTCTCCAATAGTCCATCCTTGTCTTCTGCATTCGGAAAGTACTGGCTCTGAATGAGCACATACTCACGATCGGGCTTGGGGAACGCCTTGGTGTAGCCTTCCTTAGGATCAACAATAATGATTCCATACATACCACGGGCGATATGCTGTGCCATCAATGAAGCACCGCAGTGATACATATAGGTCCCAGGACGTTTTGCCGTAAACTTGAAATGCTTGGAATTGCCAGGCTTCACAGGCGCAAATTCATCCAGCACATCGACTTCAGCGGCATGAAAATCAATGGAATGTGAATTTTTGTTTGCCTTTGGATTGATTAGCGTGAAATCAACGACATCACCTTCTTTAACGCGAACGACTTTACCAGGGATCATCCCGTCAAAAGTCCACGCAGGATACATCGTACCCTTATTATCGATCGCTAAATCAACTTCCTTCGCAGTCATCGTTACCTTAACTGTTTTAGCAAATGCTGCCGTAACAGACAGGCCCATGCCCGCAACCAAAATAGCTGCAGTGCCTACTTTTATATATTTACTACATTTTATCATCTTGCTCTCCTCGTTCACTATGAAAAAACTTTCTACTAAAGATTACTACTACCTTTCTACTTCCTACTTCACATAAAAATCTCAACTACCAAACTTGCATTCACAAAGCTCTCGTAAATATTCGACAAGCAGGTTGATCTCGTCATCGCTCAATACCCCGCTCCAAGGTGGCATCTGGACTGACTTGCTTATCGACTGCCCACCTTCCTTGATAGCTTTGAATAATTCATCATCAGAACGGCCGGACATTTCTTTAGCATCCGAGTGGTCGCGAGGCTGAACAGACATATCACGGATATTGACCCCCATACCATCAGCTCGTTTCCCGTGACATTGCCAGCAATAGGTTTTGTAAATATCTTCAACTCGTTCAGCTCCCCACGCTGATGAAGCAACTGCCAGCAATATCAGCGATACAAATACCCAGCGGGTTCGAGGCAACTGCATCAGAATTTCTCCTCGCTTAATCCCCGAAAGTAGTGCACAAATTTCTGTAAATCACGCGCCTTCAAGTGCTTGTTAGGCATAAAAATCTTCGGGTCCCAGGCTTGGGGGTTACGCATATAGCTGATCAGATAATCTTCCTGGAGACGCTTAGCGACAGTAAATACCTCTGGGCCAGCAAGCCCACCGTAACCAGGCTCGATTTCGTGACAGGCGAGGCAACCGCGAAACTTGTCAAACATTAATTCGCCCATAGTCGGTGAAATTTTTCCCGGTTTATACTCACCTTTGACGATCAGGTCACTATTGGACTTCAAGGTCATCAACGCCTCAGACACCTCATGCGCTTGATCTGCCGATAATGCGATATGTGGTTTTAAGGTGCTTTCGTCGATGACATCACCATCTTCGCCCGCCTTAATATGGTTAGCATAAAACATCCCGGCCGGCCTGATACGCTGCGGCTTTTGCAGCCATGCCTCCAACCAGTTTTGCTTGTATTTAATACCGGCATAAAACAGGTCCGGTGCTTCCCGTGCCCATAATCCCTTCAGGGTGGTCGGTGCGGGGCCGCTCAGGTCATGGCAGCTGCTGCATTCGGATTTAAGGATTGCCATACCCTCATCTTGTGCCCAAACAGACACTGACACTGGCAAGGCCAGGAGCAAACATAACCATATTGCGGGTCCATGTAAGCGCCTCTTTGTAGCCATCTTCATGCTATCAGCCAACCTAACTTATCAACGCGTGGCCTTACGCCGCTTACGCGCCAGGGGTTCTCCGGCGAATGCCTCATTTTCAAACATGCCGTAACCCTTTTTCATGGATTCGCTGTAGAAAAAATCAGGGTCATATTTCTTGTCCTTCCAGGCATACCAATCGTCATCAGGATTGCCATCGTATTCTATGATCGTCACTGCACCACCAGGAAACTTGCCTGCATTGGTTGATTGAGTATCGATATGATCATGGAAGATAAATCTTCCGGAATTATCCATATTCATGATGACGTCGTTATGGGAGCCTGGATAAATTAATAGAGTGTCGACGGAGTATGGGCTCTTTAGCGGTAGACCATCACGGAAGGTCACCATCATGTCATGGCCGTGGCTATGCATAGCATGCAGATTATTTCCGGCCCCGATAAAGCGGACGCGGACGACATCGCCTTTCTTGACCCGTAGCGGTTGGGTAAGTGGAAACGATTTGGCATTAATTGAAAAATAATCCGGCAAATCTGTAGGCTTTGCCCCTTTGCCATATTTGTCAGCGTATTCTGATTCCCAACTGCTCATCATCATGATCACGTCCTTAGTGACCGTTTTCTCTATAGCAATAGGTTTTTTGGGGTCAATCACGATAGGGCCCCACATACCACGAATGCCGACATGTTCATTGGCGTTTACGTGACAGTGGTACCACATAGTGCCCGGTTTATCCGCCGTCCAGTGATAGGTGAACGTATCACCTGCCTCTATAGGACTCGCCTGTGCGACACCTGGTACCCCGTCATTCTGCCAGTTATTGGTTTGATACAGGCCATGCCAGTGAATAGTATGGGGCAGCGATGTGTTATTAGTGACATGAACCGTAACATCATCTCCCTCTTTCAGATGAAAGAGTGGGCCTGGCACTTTGCCATTGAAAGCAAAGACGTTGTAATCCATCCCTGGCGCCACATGGATTTTGACTTCTTCGATCGATAGCTCAAACTCTCGCTTGTCGGCGTACGCACTACTGGATATGAACAACATGATTAGCAACAGGCTCACAGCCAACCCGAAGTGATAAACCAGGCGGTGCCGCATTTTTCCTGCCAGAAAAATATTTCGATTTCCCATTGAGTCGTCCCCCACCATTAAATTTTCCAGTTTCCTGTTACAGAGGCAGTAACCCCTGAAAGTCCCCACTGCCTTTGTGGCAATAGGCCGATAAAGCGGTATCAATTAAACCTTTCAACGGCCTCAGCTACGTGAGGCGCTATAACATGTATTATTAATACATTAATTTGAAGGAGCATTCTAAATGCATTTTTAATGCTAAATCAAGAAAAATTTTGTGGCTTTACTGTTTTTCTCTGTAGATGCCAAGGGGAAACGCAAAGAATATTTATATAACTATAATTATTACAATGAATTAACGGGGTTTTAGATAACAAACCTTTTCATAAAATTAGGCCTTTGCAGACTACGAACTAGTGCATTAATCATGAGACAATTGTTTTTACGACTTGGAAAGCACCTCAACCACCCCCATATTCCAGACATGTGATATGCTAAATTGCATCACCCAGCTGGATAAAACACAAGATATGACCAAGCCAAAATTCCTCTTCAAAATCATCTTTGTCAACGAAGGCAAAGTTTTCGAAATCTACGCCCGCGAAATCAGCCAGGGCAATCTGTATGGTTTTATCGAGGTACAGGAACTGGTCTTTGGGGAAAGATCTTCGGTGGTGGTGGACCCCTCGGAAGAGCGCCTGAAATCGGAATTCAGCGGTGTCAAACGGACCTATATTCCCATGCATGCTGTGATCCGCATTGATGAGGTGGAAAAAGAGGGCAGCGCTAAAATTTCTGCTATATCAGACAAAGGCAGCAACGTTACCAGCTTTCCTTCCCCGATCTACACGCCCCGCAGCGAGACCTGATGATCTTCACACCCGGCCAGGCTTAAGGACTGCGGCTTCCTCCGAAGAATCGGTGCTTACATGGCAGAATAGATCCCCTCACCAAAGCACCGGGCACATAAGAGAAAATGGGCAATTCTGAAATGAAGGGGTATGCCTTGGTATGCTAGAGATTACTCTGCATCTTTGGCGCAACGAAAACCAAGATCATTGAAACGTGAATCCGGTGCCAGATAAAACCGATAGGCCGCTCGGTAAAAATGTTTCAGCGCATAGTGTCCTACACCGCCCCATCCGCCGCCGCGCACTACTTTGAATTTTTCACCGAAATCTTTTGATTGATACGTGCTGCCCGGATACGGTTGATACCAGTCACTGACCCACTCCATAACATTACCTGCCATATCGTAGATACCATACAGTGACTTGCCGGCCTCGAACTGGCCTACGGAGACCACCCCCAGATCCTTACCAGCACCAATATTGGCCTTGCCAGTAGACCATTCATTTCCCCAGGGATATTCCTGTCCCGACGAATCCCGTGCAGCTTTTTCCCATTCCGTCTCACTGGGCAGACGTTTTCCAGCCCATGAACAATACTTACTTGCATCGTTCCAACTGACTTCCGAGACAGGCAGCCGATCTTGTTGGCGTTGCATTTTTTCGATTGCATCCAGTAATTGCGTCTGACTCAGATGGCGCGTATCCCTGCCGATGTTGAAAACCTCCACTGCCATGCGCCGCAATGTTTCCAGGTCAGCTGTCTGGAGTATTTCTTTATTCAGTAAATAACCGGTTCGCTTCCAGACGCCCGGTACCCAGAAATTACGGGCGATAACGAAATCCCGGTATTGTTCGAATGTCACTTCATACTTGTCGAGATAATAGGCTTTCAATACGATGTTGCTGCGCGGGTGCTCATCGAGATACAATGGTTTACTCAACCCGTAGTCCTTGGCGAGCGCCGCATTGTCTTCAAGGTCACTGCCAAAAACAAATTCGTCCGCAGGTATAAACACCATTTCACCTTCCGCCTCACCAGCATTGGCGGCGGCTACAAGCACAATCAGCAAAAACAGTATCCGGAAAATCATGGGTTGCGTTTTATCCATAGATGCTGGAATAGTCATGACACAAAAAGTAGAATGATCCTATGGTTAAACCAATTACCATTGCAACCACTGGTCAAGGCCTGCATGAAATTACCACAGAGATTGCCCATTGCGTCGCTGAAGCCAGGCATGATGAAGGGCTTTGTACCATCTTCATCCAGCACACCTCGGCAAGCCTCCTGATACAGGAAAATGCCGATCCCGCTGCACGCCATGATCTTGAAGGCTGGCTAAACCGCCTGGTAGAGGTTAATGACCCTCTGTACACCCACACGATGGAAGGCCCCGATGATATGCCCTCCCATATTAAATCTGCACT
>QIGV01000191.1 GCA_003230085.1 Gammaproteobacteria bacterium | reverse complement strand
ACAGGCGCTGCCACGACATTGATTACACTTGCGGCAGGATGGCATGCCTTTAATACCGTAGACCACGATACGCCTTCGCATGAAGCCATGATCGTACATCGCAACTGGGCGCTGCTCACCGTTACCATTATTTTGCTGGTGGCTGCCTGGTCGATTAGAAGATACGCAAAGAGCAAGCCACAATCCTTCTTGTTTATCAGCAGTGTGGTACTGGTCTGGGCGCTGGTGACGACAACGGCCTGGCATGGCGCCGAGCTGGTCTATCGTTTTGGACTGGGTGTCATGTCAATGCCCAAGGTTGAGAACCATGGTGGCGGGCACGGCCACAGTCATGGCACAGAAGCACCGCCCGGGGGTGATCAGGAACATGTTGACGATGGCCATCATGATGATGACCAGGATGGCCACGAGCACGATGAAGAAGAGATGGATTTCAGTGGTCTGGAATGATCAGATCAACTCTGGAGTCAGAGATAACGATCTCTGACTCCTATTGAATTAGAAAGGTTGAAAACCATGGTGGTGGGCATGGCCATAGCCATCGCACTGAAGCACCGTCCTGGGGTGATCAGGAACATGTTGACGATGGCCACCATGATGATGACCATCAGGTGATGATCACGAGCACGATGAAGAAGAGATAGATTTCAGTGGTCTGAAATGACCGGGTAACAGACGAGATCGGAGCTAAGTTAGCTCCGATCTCGTTTTTTATTAGAAAGGATCGGGTATATAGGATGCGTTATATGTTGGTGCTGGCGTACTAAATGGACTGACCCAGGTTTCGGGATCGGGCGGTGTAGTTGTAGTGCTTGTACTTTCCACGCGATTGCCCGTCGTCAGGTTGGTGTACGAAATCGTTGCAACACGTGAGGGCCCCGCTGGGTCTGTAGCGACATATTCACCACCGATCCACGTTGCTTGTACGGCATCATACTGATTCCACGCGATGGTGCCGGCCGCAGTGAGTGCAGGGTCGGTAAGCAGCCGCGTTGTGCCCTGGAAAGCTCCTGTGACTCTGCTGGTAGCAAACATGATAGGGTTGACGTATCCGTTTCCACCAGTAACGGTCCCAACTGCGCTGCTAAGGTCGAGCCTCTTGTCGTCCTGGTTCAGGCCCACTTGCAGGCTGAACTTATTGTCCATAGAGGACGTGTTAGCAAAATTAAAATCTGGCACGATGATACGCTGATCGATGGCTACTCTGTTATCAAGCGGTCCCCCATTAGCCCAGCCGGTTTTGAGTTCGGTGCTATAAACAAATTGTCCACCGGTGGAGGGAAGTGCTCCGGGTGGCAGCGTCAGATACGCGAGGTCCTGCTCTTCAATGTCCAGGATAGAGGCGATGCCTTGGTTTGTTGAATTCATTTGCACAAAGTTTTCTGACTTGAACCCTAAGCTGTTGATAGCAAAAGCCCCCGCGCTAGGATCTCCAGTTGCGCCTTCGTCCGTGACGATTGTTTGGATGTAGGTGAAGCCGGTCAGCGTAATCGTCACCTGGCGCTGGTAAACTCCGCCTTCGTTGACAATAGCCGGTCCACAGACGGCCCCAACCGGACACGGATCAACCGTAAACACACCACCAGAGACAGTCCAGGCATAGTAAGGTACCGGTAACGGCACCGGTGTTGTCCCCCCGACTGGCGCGGAACCTGCTGGAATGGTACCGGCGATAGCGTCAGGCGTTGAAGCTGCAAAGGTGGGTGCAACAATCATGGGCATTACTGGCAAGGTTGGTACTGGGCCAAAGATCGATAAATTGAGCAAATTCCAGTTCACAGCGGTGGTATTTGAAAAGCTGATGAGTGTGGATGTCAGTGTAATAGGTAAGAAAAATGGACCGGGTCCAGTTGTATCGGCGCTGTATTGAGTAAGGCCAAATGTCTGCGGGCCTCCGGAGTCGCTGGCCTGATCAATCACCTGTCCGATCCACAGCGCCCTTACTTCTTCTCCAGCAACCCAAGTTACAGTACCACCATTGGTGCCGCCCGGCAGCATCGGGTCGGTGGGGTTAGGCCCCGTTTGGTATTGGCCGACTGCCTTTACAAACCTAAACCCCTGTGTGCCTCCTCCCAAGGTAGGCGCGTTGGGATCAGCCAGATCCACTTCCTGAGAAAGATCCACTTGGAGGTTGTCGGTAAAACCATTACCATTGCTGGTGATTTCTGCCCTCATGTTGATGGTCTGTCTTGGGTTCAGGGGATCAACGCTGTAATCGACTTGACTGATTTCCTGTACCAGATTCACCCAAGGGTAAACGATGGCATTATTGTTTGCCCATACGCCGAACTCATAATTTGTTTCATTGAAGAATCGATTTTCAAGTGTCGGCGTGATGAAATCAGATTCAACGAGGGTTTGTTTGGAAGCGATGCCGGAGACCCGGCTGTTCATTTTGACGAAATCTTCATTGGTAAAGTCGAGATTATCGCGACCGGCGCTGAATGGGCTGGCTGTGGGATCGCCAGTAACGCCGGGGTCTGTTAGAACAAACTGGATGTAGGTGCCATCGATAGCGGCACTAACGCCTGATACGGTGACTCGTCGCTGGAGCATCCCATCGTCAGCTATATAGGAAGGATCTGAGACAGTGTCGCATACGATGGTGATTGGGCCGCCGCCATCGGGGTCGGCACAGGAGCCTGCAGTGGGTGTAATGTCGCCGCTGTTGACCGTGAATCCATCAAACAAGATTGGAGGTCCTGCTATTGCAGCCGCAGCATATAGTGCGCCTGCCGACAGCAGGGCGATATATCCAAACTTCTGGAAGCTATTCATTAATGGCATTTACTTTCCCCGAATCCATTAAAATTTGAGTTCCACACAAGCTTCCATTCTTTCCCTGAAGCACCCATCCGGTCTGGATACCCTTTGTGTTGCTTATTATTATATAAAGGATTGAGAGGAGACAGTAACATACCAGACTGGCCAGCGCAAATAATTGCAACTGCTGATTATGAGGTTGAGGGCAGGGCGAACCGTGGGGAGAATATTAATAATAACGTATTATAATTAATCATTTAAACGCATTTTAGTGCCGTGAGCCAGGGACAGGTTCAGTTCTTCGGCACTCAGGGCTCTTGGAAAAAAGCACCCGGAAATTTTTGCACCGTTGACACTGGCGCCCTCAAGGTTACAGGTGGAAAAATCAATACCTCGCAGATCAGCTTGACGGAAGTAGCAATGACTGAAATCGATGCCGTCGGCATCCAGGCCGCGTAAATCCAGGCCGCGTAAGTCACTGTTACATAAATCAAAAGACTCGCTGCTGCTTTTGCTCTGGTTAAATTCCTTGATTTTGCCCTCCCGCAGCAGCTGATACATCGGGTCCTGTTTGATTTCGGGTTTTGACATCGATGCTTGAACTCCTGAAGATTGCGTTTGTAACCATATGTGAATGCAATTATCGCGCCGAATGATAGGCAAAAAAAACCCCGCAATTAGCGGGGTACAGGGATCGTATTAAGAATGAGTCGTGGAAAAAAGAGTCCCACGTCCGTGTGGGGATGCTACCGTCCTTGTTTTACGTAAAGCAGTCTAGGGCGATTTATTTCTGTTGTAGAAAATGATCCTTTCTCAAGGGGATTACCCGCCCGTCATAAGAGAGCAGGTAAGGACCATGCCCTGGTTTGTTTCTAAATTTGTCGTGTTTGCAGTGTGAGGCGGAATCTGAAGCCGGGGTTGCTTGTCTGGGCTGTGATTGTTTCCTGTTAAACCATCGTGAAAAAAGCCACATTTTGAATTCCTCCATTGCCTGTACATTGTTTAGCTACAAAGTATGAAGTAATAATAAAACGTAATACTTCTTGTGTCAACTGCTATTTCAGGATAATTGCGAAATACCGGGAATCTGACCGGCAGACCTGTGCGATGTCGACGTAGGGTACTGATAATTAATGTTATATCATTGAATATTATCGCTTTGGTGCCCGCTTTGATCGTGTCAACCGAATGATTAGCGATGCGTTGTTATAGGTAGGCCAATGTTATTATTGAATGCAACAAGTGTTGAAAACGGGCATTCCATCAGGTCTTATGTTGACGGAGCCAGAGCCACTTTGCTGAAAACTAAGGGAGAACATCACTGGAATCGCGCCAATACCCCCGGGCAGGGTCTATACACCCCGCTGGGCACAAGCCCCAGAGGGTGCACAGGAAACTGGACCGTTTCCTTGCCGGTAGCGAACGACGCGTCTTTAGAATGGCTCTTGTTGCAACTGGCAACCGGGATGAAGCCCTGGATATCATTCAGGATGCGATGATTAAACTGGTCAAAAATTATGCGGGTCGTCCCGAGGAAGAATGGCCACCGTTGTTCTATCGAATCGTTCAATCAACGATTCGGGATTGGTATCGGCGCCAGCAGGTCAGGTCTCGTGTGATGAGTTTTATGGGCCTGGACAAGAATGAAGATGAGTTTACGCTGGAGGACTTTCCGGATCCGGGTGTGCCGCAGGCTGATGAAGCGATGAACAATACGCAGGCGGCCCGGCTTTTGGATCGGGCGTTGCATCGTTTACCACTGCGCCAGCAGCAAGTTTTTATGCTGCGGGCATGGGAAGGTCAGAGTACCGCTGAAACAGCACAAGCGATGCGCTGTACAGAGGGTACTGTAAAGACGCATTACTCGCGGGCAGTGCATACCCTGCGTGAAATACTGGGGGATTACCGGCCATGAGCCAGATTGATCAAGAAAAAGCGTTCGTATCGAGGCTCAAGCAGTCGCTCGACCAGCGCCTGGATGAGTTGGATGATGAAACGGCCACACAACTTTATGCTGCACGCCAGAAGGCTCTGCGGTCCCTGCCGCAAAGTCGCCCGCGCTGGCTTGCAGTGGGCGGCTGGTCTGCAGCTGCGGTCAGTTTATTGCTGGTGATGGTGCTATGGAATACTGATGGTCAATCCCCCGACTCCCCCGGGTTTATTGAAGATCTAGAGCTGCTAAGTACCAACGAAGATATTGAGTTTATTGAAGACCTTGATTTTTATCTATGGCTGGATGATGAGCAGCAAGTCGTTTGAATTGTTGTTGATAGCCTCGATCGCCCTGTTCCCAGTCACAGCAACAGCGCAGTCTGAGGATGATGGTCAGGCCGAGACGCCCAGCCTGGAGCTGCTGGAGTTTTTGGGGTTTTGGGAGACTCCGGGTGGGGAGTTGATCGATCCCCTGAACCTGCAACGTTCAGAAACCGTCAATGACGCTGAAGATGAGGCCACTTCGGAACAGAATGAGAAGGTGATTGTGCATGACTAACCGTATCGTTATTTTACTCCTGGCGCTTCTTCTGAGTGCGATTGCCTATGCGGATAGCGATGTGGCATCGATTCCCTGGGCGTCACTCAGCCAGGCTGAACAGCGTGTGCTCAAACCATTTGCGGGGCAATGGGACAAGTTTGAGTCCCAGAGACAGCAACGTTTGCAAAAGGGTGCCCAGCGCTGGAAAAATATGGATGCCGCACAGCGTGAACGTATCAAAAAACGGTTCAAGCGCTGGCAGCAAATTAGCCCGTCAGAGCGTGAGCAAATCCGGGAACGCTATTTGCGTTTTCTGTCTCTGCCACCAGAACGCAGGGAACATCTGCGCGAGCGCTATCAAAAATTTCAGCAGCTTCCTCCGGCGCGACGTCAGGAATTACGGCAGCGCTGGGACAGAATGGAACCCCAGGAAAGAAGGCGGATGCTGGACAAGCAGTTCCAACGTCATGAGCAACGTCATCTGCGCGATATCCCCGCCAATCCCGGCGCGCGTAACCCTACCAACCCAGGTGCCCGTATCCCTCAATCCCGCCCGCCTCAGGTGCCACACCGCCAGCAAATGCCGCGCGATACACCCGGCCGCCGATAAAGAGTTTCTGTCGCAGGTTGTAAGGTGATCGCCTGATCTGCGACACAGGAATAGTTCGATTAAATTTCACTTTTCCCTGTGCCAGGAGGCTCCTCATGACTACCTTAACAAGCAATGCAAAAGTAAGTTGGCCTAGCGTTATTATTGCCAGCGTCATCGCCACAGTTGTCGTGACCATTACCTTTCTGATTTCCGGCAATAACCTTGTGAAGGCGCTGGGCATGATGATCCTTGGCAATAATGCATCGACTAATCTTCAGTACATCGCCGGGGGTGCCATGCACCTGGCTGTCGGGATCGCCTATGGCATCTTGTTTGGGCTGTTTTTTGCGTCAGTACGGGTGTGGAACAAGTTTATAAAAGGCATCCTGTTCGGTTTTGTGATTACTGCGGTTGCGTTGGCACTCATGCCGGTGATGGCCACTGTTGTCAGTGGTGGCCATTCGTCGGCAAGCAATCCTTGTGCTGTACAGGCAGCCAATCCTTGTGGTGCCCAGATGCAGAATCCTTGTGGAATGAATCCCTGTAATCCATGCGGCGGCAAGGCCACCAATCCTTGTGGTGTCAAGATGCAAAATCCTTGCGGTGTGAACCCCTGCAATCCATGCGCAGGGAAAATGTCCAACCCATGTGCCTCAGGCGCACAGAGCCATAACGGTGCGCGTACGATCGCCATGGTTAAGCCGCATAATCCCTGTGCAGGTGCTAATCCCTGTGCTGGCGCCAACCCTTGTGCGGGCGCTAATCCCTGTGGTGGTGGCGCAGGTGGCAACGCCTATGCGGGATTGATCAGTCTCCTGAATCACCTTGCTTTCGGGTTGACTCTGGCTTTCCTGGTGCGTGTATCCGATTCACCAGACTCGTAGCGAGAAGGTTCGCAAGTGGCACGTTGCAGTGGCAACATGCCGCTTGCACCCAGGCAGGGATGCGCTATCATCTTCTTTCGAGTTTCCTGACAAGCCGTCGGGCAGGAAGCAGACGGAGGGAGGTCATGAAAGGGCGTTTTTTCACGGTGTGGTTATTTCTGGCTACTGCCCTGTACGTGGAAGCCTCGCCCGTTTTGCCGGAGGAGGGTAGCGGTGTATTGCCGCGCATTTCAGATTTGCATGTGACACCTCAGTCAGGACCGCGAGGGACCCGCTATACCATCGCTGTCAAGATCGTGCATCCCCAGGGCGCAAAGGATATTACGGCGATACTCTATCAGGTGCGTGAGCAGTCCGAGCTAACCAGGCTTGAGATCAATGATGCGGGACAACATGGAGATACGGTAGCGGGAGATGGTATCTATACCGCTGAGTCGACAGTTCCCGGTACTGCAGCCAGGGGCGCCCATCATTTTCAATTGTTTGTCAGAGACCGCGTCGGACATCAAAGTAATATTCTGCAATACCGCTTCACCGTTATGCGTGGGCCCCCGCTTATTTTCATATAAATAATCAATGCTGTTCCGTTAACATAATCGTGACGCATGATAACCCTCTGGATATCTAAGCAATCAGCTTGTTCGAGGGTATTGAAGACATGAACACGAAATTCTGCTATCGAAACAATCCCTTCTCCCTTAGGGAGAAGGCTAGGATGAGGTTTTTAAATTAAACAATGAGTTACCTATCATGATCCCCTCACCCCAGCCCTCACCCCAGCCCTCTCCCTAGGGGAGAGGGAGTTAACAGGATAGCAGTGATAAATAATCCAATATTATCCCGTAAGCTGTTGATGATCAATGCTGCGGGATAAATTTAACGGTTGTTGCTAAAATTTCTATAAACTATCTGTTACTTTTCATCGGGTAATTGAGAAAGTAGATGATGTTATATGCCATTGCAATTGTCGTGGGACTGGTGCTGCTCCTGCTGCTAAAAATATTCCTGGATAGCAAAAAACGTTATGGGGCGGCAACCAATGTTGTTTTCGCGAAATATACCCATTCAAGGCTCAAGAAGGCTGAACAGCAGAAAGTGCATGACCAGGCGTTGGCAATGATACTTGAGTCAGGGGTTAGCACCCATGGTTTTGCTAATGAAGTAGAGCGTTATGGTTGGTACGCTGTGGCCATGGACAGGCTAGGTATTCCCTCCCAGGTGCCGGACAATCCCTGCTGGCATAAGGTTGATAATCCCTATGCAGCAATTCCGGCCAGCAGCTATCTAATCAAGGGCGTTTGCAATCATTTACGACGCCACTACAGTATCGACATTTCAGTTGATCCGACACTGGTTGATGTGGATGAGGGCATTAACAAAAAATAACTTAAAGGTTCAAATTATCAAAGCGCCTCTCTGTGTGCAGCCACCCCCCTGGTTGCCGTTATTCTCTTGCACTGTAGAAATCCCGATAGTAGACTCCCGCGATGTCTAAAATAATGGCTAAATGCTGCCATCACGACACTAAAACGAGCAAACACATTCATGAATAGAACTATCGGGCTTGTTATCCTTCTGTTGATAGTGACCATGCCTGTTCAGGCTGACTATATGGCAGGCGTCCGGGCCTATCAAGATGGTGACTACGATCTTGCCCAGCTTGAGTTGTACCCCCTTGCGGAGAGAGACGATCCTTTTGCTCAGCTGTACATAGGCTTGATTAATCTGTACGGGTTTGGCGTAGAAATAGATCTCAAAGAAGCCAGAGTATGGCTTGAAAGGTCGGCTAAAGGTGGTTGCAGAACGGCCCAGTTTGTTTTTGGGCGGATGTATGAACAGGGTCGCGGCTTACCCCAGGACTACAGCCAGGCTGTTTCATGGTACCTCATGGCAGCGCAACAGGGGTCATACGTTGCTCAATTCAAGCTGGGAAAGTTCTATTTACTTGGCCTGGGGGTCCCGCGAGATACCATGGCAGCCAAACACTGGTATACCAAGGCGGCGGAGCAGGGCAGTGTGGCCGCACAGATTACACTGGCCAGGAATTATGATCAGGGTGGTCCCTTTGGTCAGGATGCCCAGCAGGCTGAAAAATGGTATAAAGAGCTGGAAAAACGCGGCTATGAGCGGGGGCATAAGTTTATTATCAAGTAGTACAGCGTGGTGTAACGACTAACACGCACATGCCAGCCCCTCTCCGGTTCAGTATTGACAGTAATATGACGATAGAAGTACTGGGGCAGATAATACTGGGAGTCTTTTTGGAACCAGTGATGCCAATGATAGCCTGATAGAGACTTATGACTGTCAAAACACTCATCTTTTGTGATCTCTGTAATACGCACTGTGTTCAGCAGGTCGACCGCCGTAAAAAACTCCGTGATGATTCAACTGGTCGCCGGTCTACGGATGCTGGCGCCTGGATTGAGGGTGATGTGGAAAATATTGGTGAATGCGGCTGGATTGTGACGTCGAAAAACAAACATATATGCCCAAGATGCTACTTGCATCACAAGGATGCTGTTTTTTCCCTGTAACCAAGGTGTGATTCCAGTTGTATAGTCGTTTTCGGATATAGCCGGACTGCTGGGAGGAATAAGTGGCCTTTCTTAGTGCTTGACCACACATTCGTGAGTATTCAGTGAGCGCCCGTTTGTATCCACAGTCTCAAGTTTAACGGTAAACCCCCACAGGCGAGACAGATGCTTTAGCATTTCATGTACGGTTTTGTGTAAAGGTTTGCGTTTGTCTTGCTTGTGTCTGAGTGTCAAGGCGCGGTCGCCTTTGATGTTGACATTATAGACCTGGATATCCGGCTCATTATTTCCTAGATTGTATTGATTGGCCAGGGACCGGCGGATACGGCGATAACCACGCTCATCATGAATGGCAGACACCTCAAGTTTGCGTTTTCTGTCGTCATCAAGAACCGAAAATAATTTCATTTCACGGATTAATCTGGGTGAAAGGAACTGTGCGATGAAGCTTTCATCCTTGAAATTTTTCATGGCAAAATCAAGGGTTTCCTTCCAGTCACTGCCTGCGATTTCAGGAAACCATAAATGGTCTTCATCATCAGGGGCCTCGCAGATACGTCGGATATCACTCATCATCGAGTAACCCAGGTTGTAGGGATTAATGCCACTGTAATGCGGGCTATCGAAAGGTGGCTGGCTAACAACATTAGTATGGGTTTGCAGGAATTCAATTATGAATCCATCGCTGACAAGCCCTTCATCGTAAAGCTGATTCATGATGGTGTAATGCCAGAATGTGGCCCAGCCTTCATTCATGACCTGGGTCTGGCGCTGCGGATAAAAATACTGAGCTATTTTTCTGACAATACGCACAATCTCTCGTTGCCAGGGCTCTAACAGGGGCGCGTTTTTTTCTATGAAATAGAGAATGTTTTCCTGGGGTTCCCGAGGAAAACAGTTTTCCCCTTCATGCTTGGGATCCTTCTTTTTTTTGGGGATGGTGCGCCAAAGCTGGTTGACCTGTGATTGCAAATATTCCTCACGCTCGCTTTGGCGGAGACGTTCCTCATTGGCTGAAAGTCGGGGAGGTCGTTTATAACGATCAACACCATAATTCATCAGCGCATGGCAGGAGTCCAGGATCAGCTCAACCTTTTCTTCGCCATAGCGTTGTTCGCATTCAGCAATATAGTTTTTTGCAAAAATCATGTAATCAATAATGGCGTCCGCATTGGTCCATGCTTGAAACAGGTAATTGTTTTTGAAGAAGGAATTATGACCATAGGCGGCATGTGCCAGAACCAGGGCCTGCATCATCATGGTATTTTCCTCCATGAGATAGGCAATGCAGGGGTTGGAATTAATAACGATTTCGTAGGCCAGGCCCATCTGTCCGCGCTTGTAGCGTTGTTCAACGTTCAGAAAGTGCTTGCCAAAGGACCAGTGCTTATAGCCGACGGGCATGCCTACCGAAGAATAGGCATCCATCATTTGCTCAGAAGTAATAATTTCGATCTGATTGGGATAGGTATCAAGACCAAAATTGGCAGCAATGCGCGCTATTTCTTTTTCGTAGCGTAGAATCAGGTCAAAAGTCCATTCGGAAGTCTCCGAAAGTAATTTGCTTGTCATGCGACTTTTTTCCTGAATAATTTTCTGAATACCGGATAGATATCAGCAGGCTCATCGATGCGTTTAATAGCAAAATTTCGGTTAGTTTCTTTGACTGTCTGAAACTCGTGCCATAGACGCTGGTGCTCATCTGGCGTGATTTCCACATAGGCATAGTATTGTAGCAGGGGGAGGATCTTTTCCGTCAGCAGGGCGCGGCATTTGGGAGAGTCATCATTCCAGTTATCTCCATCAGAGGCTTGTGCCGCATAAATATTCCAGTCATTGCTTGGGTAGCGTTCACGGATAATCTCATGCATTAATTCCAGCGCGCTTGAGACTACGGTGCCGCCGGTTTCTCTGGAATGAAAGAATTCATCCTCGTCGACTTCTTTCGCAGTAGTATGGTGGCGGATATATACCACCTCTATACGCTCATAGCTGCGGGTCAGAAACAGGTAGAGCATGATAAAAAATCGCTTGGCGATATCCTTGCGCGCCTCGTCCATAGAGCCGGAGACATCCATGATGCAGAACATAACAGCCTGGGCAGTTGGTCTGGGTATCTTGATGCGATTGTTGTAATGCAGGTCAAAAGAATCAATAAAGGGGATCGCGCTGATGCGTTTTTTCAGGTGTCTGATTTCATCCTCAAGTTCAAGGGTGAGGTCTTGATTATTTTCCTCGGTAGCATCTTCAAGTTCCTGCTTTGCTTCCTGCATGCGTTTGACATAAGGGCCACGCAGGGCTATTCGTCTTGCCAGGGCGCCCTTGAGAGAACGGATCACGTTGATATTGGTCGGTACACCGTCACGGGTATATCCCGCGCGAATTTTGCGATGCTCAACATTGGTTGCCAACTGGGTCTTGACGAGATCCGGCAGGGCTAAGCCTTCAAAAAATAAATCCAGGAATTCTTCACGCGACAAGTTAAAGGTAAAATCATCCTCTCCCTCGCCGCTATTACTGGCCTTGCCGCCCTTGCCGGCACTGCCAGAAGGACGCTTGAATTTATCGCCGGGTATGAATTCCCGGTTCCCGGGATGTACTGAATCCCGTTCCCCTCCCGTGTCATGTCTGAAAACAGGCTCTGAAATATCCCTGGTGGGGATGTTGATCTTTTCACCACTATCAATATCCGTGATGCTGCGTTCGTTGACAGCCTCCTCGACCGCCTTTTTTATCTGATTTCTGAATCGCCTGATAAAGCGCCGCCTGTTGACGGCGCTCTTGTTTTTTCCGTTGAGTCTTCTATCAATAACCTGAACCACGTTAGTTCACCTTGTCGTGTTAACAGGCCTTAGGATGACTTGCGTACGCGCAAATACCATTCAGTCAGTAATTGCACTTGTTTTTCCGTGTAGCCTTTGTCAACCATGCGCGTGACGAAGTTATGGTGCTTGCTTTGGTCTTCAGAAGATGCTTTAGCATTGAAAGAGATGACTGGCAATAGATCTTCCGTGCTGGAGAACATCTTTTTTTCGATGACCTCGCGAAGCTTTTCATAGCTGGTCCAGGAAGGGTTTTTGCCATCATTCCTGGCGCGTGCCCGTAACACAAAATTCACAATCTCGTTCCGGAAATCCTTGGGATTACTGATGCCTGCGGGTTTCTCGATTTTCTCAAGCTCTTCATTCAGTGCATTGCGGTCAAAGTTCTCTCCGGTATCCAGGTCATGGTAATCCTCGTCTTGAATCCAGTAGTCAGCATAAGTGACATAACGGTCAAAAATATTCTGGCCATATTCTGAATAAGATTCCAGGTAGGCTGTCTGGATCTCTTTGCCGATAAACTCTATATACTGAGGGACCAGATAACCCTTGATATAAG
>QIGV01000217.1 GCA_003230085.1 Gammaproteobacteria bacterium | reverse complement strand
ATTACCAATGATAAAGGCCGGACTTTTAACGTAGTTATTCTGCGTAAGGGTGACACCTACGGGTTGGAGAATTGCCTAACTCATGTGGAAGATGAATTGGCGGTTGAATTTTATGACGCAACGCATACCCATACTGAGCACGGGCAATTTGTTAGCCGCTACTATGTTAAAACTTTGCTGGAAAGCGTGGAGCGCACATATGGTCTGGATTTAATGGGCTATGAACCAGTATGGAAAATTGACGCGCACTCTATGGCAATCGTTCGTATCTGGTTACGCCACCAACAGCAAAACCATAAATCATGAAAGCCGCGCTAGTGTATGCCGCTGTCCTGATATGGTTTGGCCTTGAAATAGTTGAACAGCTTGAACCGATCCTGACACGTTTATCACAGTAACAACATACCCGGTTCGCCGGGGTCTACAGAAACCACAACAGAGAAAATATTATGAAAAATAACGTTGAATACATCCTTTACCAATGGCTAGATAACGTTTTGTTAAAAACCCGTAAAATACATAAACCATATAACAATTATGGGGAATATGTTGTACCACAAAATATTGACCCACAGGCTGATTCTATCAGTATTATAAGACGAATTAGTACACCTAATCAGATAAACATGAGTGTTATTGAATGTCGCTACAAATAGTAACAATTCCTGCCTTTGGCGGGGTCTACAGAAACCACAACAGAGAAAATATTATGAGTGTATCAAACATGCAAACTTCACGGGGTAATCCTGCGGCTAATCAATTCATCATTTTTGAATCCGATTATACGCTGTTTCAGAGTTATAAAAATATCATCGTTAAGACAACCTTTGAAGACGGAAAAAGGGTTGTTTACCTTGATGAATATTTCTGGGATTACTCAACCACAACAAGCAGATATCGCAACCAGTTTTTAGGTGAAGGTAAAGCCGAAACTCAGCGTAAGATCGATTCAGGCGAGTATAAGCTTGTTGATCTAAACTAGCAGAAATATACCTTTCCTGGTTTTACAGGAAAGGGTCTACAGAAACCACAACAGAGAAAATATTATGAGTTATTCATCACCTACAATTATCTATAAACTTGACCTCCTGAACGGCTTTGTAAGCGTTTGCGATGTTAGCGGCACCTATGCTGTGCAGACTTATAGAACGGAGCAACACGGGCGAACCAGCCTGCTTAACAGCGAAGTATGGAACAATTCAGAAGATGCTATGGATTGTGCACATTCTATCCATGAAGAAGAGGAAGCAACCATGGAGTCTAATGAAAGGCTTGGCGGTATGGTTGGAAATTACCGGGAAAAATTAGGATTGGTTGAAGATTAAATCTAACCCGCTTCGGCGGGTGTCTACAGAAACCAACAACAGAGGAAATTGAAATGAGAAATACATTCAATAGATTTATGGGAATTGTGGCTACTATCGGCGGATTATTCGGATCAGGTCATTGGAAAATAAAACCAGGAAAGGTAGATTATGCACCTGAGAATCGCCCCAACAAGGCGCAAGGAAAACCATCGAACCGAAAGCCCAAAATGCGCGGACATGATTACACCATGCGCTAGCAGCAAACCCGGTTCGCCGGGGTCTACAGAAACCACAGGGGAGAAAAGTTGCTTAGACGCAACTTTTTGACCTGTTATATATTGTTGTAACTTGTTGACATATGTGGGCTTTTCCACTAATGTTCTCGGTTGCAGCAATTCATTAACGCCAACAGAGGAGAAAAACTCATGGCAAAAGCAAAAAAGAGCACGAGCAAAAAGGCCGCAGCAAAACCAACCACTAAAGCAGTTAAAGGAAAGGTTGAGCCAAAAGCAATTGTCCCGGTAGCACTTACCAGTACACAGAACAAGTCTCTGGAGATGGTGCAGCGCAATCAGGATAAGATCATGAGCACCGCTGAAAACATGCTGAAACTGGCATTTGATTCGGGGCAACGCCTGTTAAAACTCAAGGAAGAAATCACCAAAAAGTTTGGGCGGCAGTGGAAAGTCTGGTCACAGACCGATGGCAATTTGCCCATCGGTTACGAGCAGGCAACCCGCTACATGAAACTGGCATCTAATCCGGCGCAGTTTGCACTTGTTGACGCTACCAGTATCGAAGATGCTGTGAAGCAGATCGAGCACCAACTGAAGCCGGAAAAGAAAGTTGAAGCCGACAAGCAGAAAGCCGACAAGCGAGCGCAGAAAGTAGCGACAGCCGGGATCATCAGCAACGCAACAATCGAAGAAGTCGAGCAGTGCAATGACATTGAAGAGTTGCGCGGTCTGATCACCCTTGCCGAAGCACGCATCGAGGAGCTTCAGGAAGCAGACAACGCCGAAGTTGACAGTGATGCTGATGAAGCAGCAGCAGAGGCTGATGAAGCAGCAGCAGAGGCAGCAGCAGAGCTTGTCTAGGCTAACGCCGATACAGCGCAAGCTTAATAAGTTGCGCAAGCAAAAGGGGTTGCGGAAGTCGCAGCCCCTTTCTTTTAAGACAGGGGGAATCATAACTCAGGATGTGGAAATCCTGGATATGGAGTACGGTAGCTGGTCAATGATAGGACAGCCATTTGCACCAGATTATAAGCCTGAGAGAAAATTCGATTTCATTTAAACATAGCCCTGACACCTACTCTGGTGTTGGGGCTTTTTTTGTGCCTGTGGCTCACCAGATTGACGCTGGTGGAGACTTCTCAGGAAAGGCAGGGGGTAACCCCTCTATGGAATTGCAGCGCTTAGAGGAGCGTACAGGAGGGGTTATTTAAGCCGTTTAACACAAGAATTGCTCTATCTGTTAGTTCTTGTTTAGTACCTAGTATAACGATACATTCCCCATGATCTCTGCATGACAAAACAATTTTGCCGATACTGTCAGTATCGGATTGAAATTCTATAGACTCGATCCAGTATTTTTTGCTCATAATATCATCCTCACATAAAGGGTAAATCAGTGGTTGGAATTGCAGGAACTTCTTCTAGATTGGGTTTCATTTTTCCTAGCTTTCGCTGTGGCATCAGATACCCGTAGGATCGAACCCCATCAACTTGAAATTTTTTGGCTACCGACTGCCCGGTGATCCGGCGAAGCGCTTCTAGAACTTCATTTTTTCTATTGGTGTAATTGTGGTCTGCCATCCGTAGCCCTAGCGATTGCATGATATCGGGAGTTGCCATCTGGTGAACGGGTGGCCCATCCATATTGTAATGCTCACGCAACATGGATTCCCCGGCAGTCTCTCGAATGAACCGCTCCGACACTTCTGATAGCAAGCCTGCTTCCTCATCGCTGATCCACCAGCGGAACTCCTGTCGTCCGGCTATGCAGGCTTGATACATCTGATCTACCTCGAACCAGAACTGATCCATTTCTTTAGTCTTCTGCATACGGGCGATCATCAGAAAATCACAGTCAGATACGGAGACAGGCCAAAACCTGGAATTGCCAGTTTGATCCACAAGGAAGTTGGTCTGGTTAACAGTTGCACAGAACACGGTTCGGCGGGGATGCAGAGAAGTCTTTGCGGCATATGGGTGCCGGATCTCATCGTTATGCTTTGATATGAATGCTTTAAGTGATGGAATGTCTCGCTTGAATGTGGCGTCTAGTTCACCCAGTTCACAGACCAGATGATTTGTTGCTTGGATCGTGGTGTCCTTGTTGTGAGGATCGAGCACCAGCCCTTCACAGAACATGCCCCCGGGGAACAGGTTGCGGAACCATGATGTTTTGCCGATCCCCTGCTTGCCTGCCAAGGTCAGCACGCCTTTCATCCCAGCACCACCATGTCCGCGCACAGCAGCGATAATGGAGATGAACCAGCGCCGGATAAATATCGCGGCCTCATCTGGGAACTCATCGAACGTAAGCGTATCCAGAACCGCATGGAACGTGGGAGTGCGCGGATCAAAGTATCGATTGCCCAACCTGTCCAGATAGTCACGGAACGGATGATATGCTTCCTCATGTGACATGCCCATCATCCACTCACCCACACGAGCATAAGGTAGATTGTAATTTTGCATCATATCCCGCAGGAACATTAGATTGCGGTTTTCCAGATCCTCTCCCGAGAAGTCGTGGCTTGGAATATGACATTTGATTGTATGCGACATTTGATTGTATGCCATAGCGATCCCGTGGTAGTCGCAGACAGCTTTGAAATTGACAAGGCAGGGTACAATCCTGTCCTCATGGAATTGTACCCAGACAGGCTCGTGCAGTATCCCTTTCTCGCGGTGTTCTTTAAGCAGCTCATGGCGCACATGCCTGAGTTGTTCCCGCGCTACCTTGATGGTGACAACAGACTCCTCTTTGATCAGGCGCAGGTAGTGGTCTTTTTCAGCAGGAGTCAGGTTGGGTTCGTGCTTGGCGAGTTCTACATATGCCTTGTTAGCGGAGTTGGGTTCGTTGGGGTTGATCTTGTCGAGCGCTAACCGGAACCGTGTCTGGAATTCTAGCTCAGATACGCTAGGTGTGGTGTCATTAGAAAGTTGCGTCGAAGCAACTTCTACAGGTACGAATGGCATACGACTGGAACATGCCTCCGCATACATAGGGTCTTGCCCGTGGAGCCAGTTTAACAGGTCTTTTCCTGTTCTGTTCGCACAATGCCCATGGTGGCACTTGAACCCCATCGGCGAGAGATACGCTGTGCCGTTGTCAAGTTCTTCAGTATGCCCACTTTGCCACGGGCAAGTGATATCGAAGATACCTTCGCGTAATTTGTCTTTGACAAGACCGAGGCGATTGAGGGACTGATAAATCAGATCCTGTTCAAGTGGAAGCGGGTCGGAATAGTTATCGTCGGTATGAAACTCCTTTAATTCAATTCCGAAACGATCAGCGATCATATCAATGCTGTACATGCGTTGTGGTTTCCACTCGTGCAGAACATGGGGGAACGGTTTGCCGTATCTGGCCTTAGTGTTCGAGCCGACAGGCAGGCGGCAGTATCGAGTACAACCTAGCATACCAGGATCTGTGTTCTTATCCACCAGCCCCAGAGCCACGAACCCTTTGAGCAGCGCCTCGATCATACCCCGATCCATGACAGGCTCATCAAATATGTATCCGTATTGGAAATTGCCGGGGCTGGTTTCGAGACGCCATGATGGTTTGATCTTGAATGCCAGCATATCGATGTCACTGATCTTGGCACTGTCACCCCATCCGATATCATCGATCATCATGCAGTAGGCAGCAGCGAAGTTTGATTTTCTACGTCTGTGTTTTCCATCCTCATCTATTTGGAATGTCGATATGACAAAGAAGTTATTATGTTCAGAATTTTCTATCGGATTTTTGGCGAACACTGTGCCGCCCCAATAGTGCCGAAGGTCAAGAGTGTCCAGTTGCCCCGGGTCTTCGATGAACCCGGTAACGTGTGCTGCTTGCCAGTATTCCCCCATGATTGATTGAAGGAATTGCTTGTTGCTGATCGTTGTTATCTGTGGTACTGTACTAGCCATGTAGGTCTCCGATGATCTGCTATGCGGTTGGTTTCCTGTTGTGGTAAATTGTCCCGGTCATAAAACGCCGGGATTTTTTTTAAAACACGCTTATGTTCAACTTCATAATTCTTTCCCTCCCTCGATCCGGTTCCCATATGCTCGCAAGTTCTCTGGACAGCCATCCAGATATACAATGCTCCGGCGAATACGACATGATAGAAAAATTCCCTCTCGGGAGGGAGCCGGGGAGAGTCAAGGGTTGTATCATACAATCATACCATTTAGATCGAGGAATTGCACCTCCACTGCCTCCTGAAACAAAGCTCATATTACTTAACCGTTCTTTTGAAGAGATCGCTCGATCGCAATACTGTAATGACGAGCTTGGGAGGAGTTCCACACAGTTCCTGAGTCCAACCGACAGCTTCGGGATCTTCCACAAAGTCCCTGATGAACGTCTCCGGTACTTGAAGGAACAACATGCCATCCTCACCTCTTACATAGAAGGGCGGGAGCATCTTAGCGTCAGTTACAAATCGCTTTGCAAGGGTGCGGATGTTCGGGTCATACGTTGGGAAGTTATGCATTTGTTATGTGATTTCCTGGAAGTGGATCGTCGGCCTTTACGGCCGTTAACTTATAAACCTTCTGGGGTCTCTGGTGGTATATAATTACCGGCAGAAACTATTGCCTGATAATGGCCTGCCAATTTATCATTTTTTCTCTCCCATAGCTGCGATGCAGGTGTGTTGCTCTCGATAATATTTGGCATCGTGGGTGCAGTTCCATTCTATAAACCCGGCAATAGCTTCGTTGAGTAATTTATCATACTCAGCGACTTGGGCTTGCAGGGTTCCGATAGCTTCTGCGGCTTCATCATCAAACCTGCCTTTCCAAGGACGAGGCTTTCGCAACCGCTCGATTAAATCAGTGTGGTCAGCAGTCATTTGCTCATCTCCATCCAGTTAACTCCTGCACAGAGCACATCTTCAAATGTGTGCTCCCTAAAATATTCAAACTTCCCATTAATCAATGTTATTTCAAGATATATAGCATCACATTCATCACTTTCGTATAATTTTATAAACTTTGAGTGTTTTAGTATATTAGATAAATCTTTCATCCTAACCATGCCCCCAATATAAAAGTGATGACCGCAAAAAATAAGAATAGACCCAAATAAGAACTCATATCTCAAACTCCGTGGCGCGTAGTGATGCGATGAAGATGGCGAGGGCTTCGTTATCTTCTGTGGCAACACCGTTGACGAATTTCGAATCTTCAGATACGTAGGCCCAAACACAACATTGACCTCCTGAATAATAGTCAATAATTATGTTATACATTTTGCTTTGCACCATCTTCGCTTGTTCGATGTCCTGATCGGGGAGCCAGAATTGATTTTCAGGCTTGCCATTAACGAGTAAAGCCAAATGCTCACGCCCTGCTACTATCTGGTCTTCGGTTAGGTTAGTCATCGACTGCCTCGTAGGTTTGCTCGAAGATATCAGGCTTACAGGGGTAGAATTCACCTTGAACGCCTTTGATTACCCAGTCACCAATACTCGCCATATACGACCCTTCAAGTGTAAATATCTTCAATCCCCTTTCCGTTACCAAATCCTCATAATCTTCCCATTTGTAATCCTTTGCTGAGGCGTGCTGTCCAGTGAATCTAATAACTTCTATCAAATTTTCGCCTGTCCACTTCATTGCCTCAATTACTACAGGCTTCTTTCTATACTTATTCATATTCATTTCTCCATTTAATACCAATCTCTTCAAGTGATATAAGTAATTGCTCCCAGTCACCGGGGGTGGTTTTAATTTTCTGCCCAAGTAACCAATCATCGATACTGCCGTGCCATACTTTAATAGCACCTTCAATTAATTCTATTTTAAGAGATGCCTCTCCATCTTCAAACTCCTTCCTTAAAGGAAACACATTGCATAGTTGGTTTTCGGTTAGGTTAGTCATCACTAAAACCCAGCTTCTTGTTCACCATGTCTATTGCGGTGTTGTAGCCCTCAATCCGCTCCATGTCCCCACAATGACCTGTGCCTTGATACTGCTCAAACTTCTCAATGCCCATTTCCTCTGGGGTTAGTGGGCGGATATCTTTCCAGTCTCCTAATTTGGCGCGGGAAGCAGATAGATAGCTTAATGCCGCATATGCATATATAACTTGCTTATCTGATAGTGGCACAAATGCAGCGCGGGTTAGTTCGGCCATAACTCTAGTCCAGTCCACCATGACGGTAAAGCCAACAGTAGAATCAGCCTGACTTTTTATCGCCGCCTCTATCGCTTCCAGTTGTTCATCTGTCCAGTTCATATCATTCTCCAATTATAAGAAGTCGTCAATAACTGAAAGTTGCTTCGCTGCAACTTTCACCTTGCCAGTTTTCCCCGGGTAGTACCCGCCTCCGTTCTCAATGTCAATGCACAGCCGCACGATCTTGGTTAACAGATCATATCTGGGATTGCTATTGTTGCCGTTGAATAAGGAGCGCAAGGTGCTGCGCGGAGCACCTGTGGATTCGGCTACCATACGACTACTCAGTTCGTGCTTCTCGATCACAGTCACACACCAAGCCCACGGATCACACATCTGTATTTCATTGAAGGTTTTCATACAACGCGCCCTCTTGTCTTGAGATCGTGAGCTATTTGATTGTTTTCTTGCACCTTGTCCGCTGCCACAGCATCCCCTATAATGAGAGAAAGCAGGTTCGCTACGGATCTTCGATCGCGTGCTGCCATCTCCTTCAAATAATCTTGCGTCTCTTCATCGACACGCATAGTAACGTACTTATCTTTAACCATAATCACAAACCCCTTGAGTTGTGGGAAATAGTGTGCAATAATAGCAGTTCTGTCAACAACTTGCAACATGGACTTAATTATGAATATAAGCTTAACAATGCAATTCGATTCACTTTCGGAACTACAAGGTTTTTTATCTGTTAACCCGGGCGCTACTGATGTAAAAGTTGCTTCGGCGCAACCTTCTAACGTGACCACTATTGCTGCCGCTACTCCTGCCGTTGTCGATCCTTTAGCCACTCCTGCACCAGCTTCAGTACCGGCGGTTGATCCTCTGAGCGCAGCACCTCCTGTTGTGGATCTTACCGCGCTTCGAGCTAGCCTGATGGCACGCCTACGTGCTCTTGCTGAGTCTATGGATGACGCCAGCGAACTTGGCAAGTTCATTAATGCCTTTGGTGTTGCTCGCTTCTCCGAGTTGGGAGACGAAAGACTGGGTGAGTTCTACACAGCCTTGTCTGCGAAGTACCCGGCTTAATGGGGGAACATGCACGCCTGAGTTTCAGTGCAGCGGAGAGATGGCTCCGTTGTCCTGCTTCTGTCAACATGACAAAGGATCTTCGCGAGAGTGAAGCATCTGAAGCAGCGAAAGAGGGGACGATAGCCCATGCGTGGCTTGAAAAATCTCTAAATAACTGGGTGATAACAGGTGACACCACCATCATATGCGATGACCCTGAGATGGGTGATCATCTTCAAAAGTGCATGGACTATGTGCTTCAGCGCTACGATGAAATTCCTGGAGGTAACAAAAAGATTGAGTTCGAGGTTCGTGTAGATCTGCACTACATGAGTAATCGAGACGATATGTGGGGTACTGGTGATGTGATTATCTCTACCGATATGTACATCGATGTTATCGACTTGAAGTATGGGCGCGGTATCTTTGTACAGAGTGACACTCCACAAAACAGGCTCTATGGTCTGGCGAAGATGGCTATGTTTATGAAGGAGAGCAAGGGTGATGTGCCGTGGACTTCTATCCGCAGTACGATCATGCAGCCCCGGTTCCCTGACAAGGATGGGGAGATTTTTCGATACGAAGACTTTTACCCAGATGCTTTGATGACATGGTTTGAGGAAGAGGTGATGGTTAAAGCAGGGCAAACCGATGAACCGGGTAAACCTGTTGCTGGCACAAAGCAATGCCAGTGGTGTCTAGCAAAGCCTACCTGTCCTGCTGCTGAAAGTAAGGCCAAAGCACTTATGCCTTTCGAACCTGCCCCGGGGCAAGCGTTAGCTGTTGGAGATGCGCCTGATGAATTGGATATTGATCGTTTAATTGGTATCCACGACAACATTCCATTTATCAGCGGGTACTTGAAATCAGTTACCGGGAGGATACATGATCTCCTGAAAACTCGTGACTCTCGGCTATCGGGTAGGCTCAAGCTCGTTGTGTCTCAACGCGCAAGTATGTGGGATGGTGACGCAGATGAGATAGTCCTGGAATTGGTTAAAGGTCGAGGTAAGATCCCGAAAAGGGAATTGGTCAAAGAGTCGGTGATCACAGCAGCGCAAGCCCTGAAGCTAAGTAAGCTGAAGCCTGCACAAAAAGCACGCCTTAAAGAACGTATCAAAAAAGGTGAAGGTAGCTTAGCCATTGTACCATTTTCAGATCCACGCGCAGATGCATTCCCAGTAGATCTGCCGTTTGAAAAAGTTGCTTCGACGCAACCTTCTGAAAAGTTCGATTTTCTTTAACACAACAGAGAGTAAATGATATGAGACTTCATGACGAATTAGGCAACCCGACAGCAGGGTTGTGGATTAAAGACGCACGGTTGGGTTTCCCCCAACTTCTAGTAGCGAAAGCTGTGCAAGGAGGTTCGCCAAAGTTCTCCTGCAATTTCATTCTGGCACCAACTGCCGTTGAATGGGGTGAAATGGGAGTGATCCTGAATGAATTGATGGCTGAGAAGTGGAAAGACCGCGCAACCGGAATAAAGGGTATGATCGCGCAGGACAGAAAACTACGTTGTTACGGACAAGGTAGCGAGAAGATAAACATTAAAACCGGGGTGGTCTACGACGGATTCCCGGGCATGGTGTTTATCTCTGCTGCTAACGATGTCCAGCCGAAACTGTATGGTGAGAATGCAGTGGAGCTGCCCCCTACCGCTAATGCTAACCAGTTGTTTGTCGGCGGCAACTATGTGTCCGGCGTGGTTTCGTTCTGGTTGCAAGAGAATGAATGGGGATGCGGTGTACGGGCGAACCTCGATGGTGTACAGTACCTACGTGAAGGTGAAAAGTTCGGTGCCACAGGGCCAGATACAGATTCAATTTTTACCCCTGCCCCCGGCGCTCCACAACCTACAGCGGGTGCTCCCGGCGCTCCTGTGATCCCGGGCATGGCTGATCCCCTCGCAGCAGTGGCTAAAGTGATAGACTTTCTTTGATGACCACTACCGAGGAGCTAGCTATTGCTATCGATGAGTATAACGCTGTTGTTGAAAAACTCGATCATGCGCCTAACAGCAGCGTTATACCTCACTTGATTAGATCTGCGTTGGAAAAGTTCGAAAAACTTTTGTCCGAATCCAATGCCTGAGTATGTTGTCCTCGATTGCGAGGTATACCGCAACTACTTCCTCGCCACTTTTGTTTTTGAGAGTGGCGAGATCATTGAATTCGAACGGTTCAATGATCAGGACAACATGCCCCTCCTCCCTATTGGTAAACGCCTGCTGAGTGGTGACTACACCCTTGTCACCTTCAATGGCAAACGCTACGACATTCCTATTTTTTCCATGGCACTGATGAACGCCAGCAACGGTCTGATCAAAGAAGCCAGCGACAGGATCATCAAACAAAATTCGATGTGGTGGGAGCTGGAACGCAAGTACAATTTTCAATGCCTACAGGTTGACCACATAGATATCATCAACCTGCTTATCGGTTATGCAAGTCTCAAATTATATGGCGCACGCAACGGTACACATTGGCTACAAGATCTCCCGTTCGATCCTGCTGAAACAATCAGCGACTCCAAAGCTGCGGAGCTACGGTATTACTGTCGCAACGATTGCCAGCTTACATGGGAGCTGTTCATCGAGCGATGGGATCAGATCCAGTTGCGGGTAAAGTTAGGAGAACAGTACAACCAGGATTTGCGATCCAGATCTGATGCGCAGATCGCAGAAGCTGTCATCACTTCAGAGTACGAGAGGATCACAGGATCGAAGCTCATCAAGCCTATCGACAAAGGTGATATGCCCACACACGTTGTATATAATGCCCCGGCGTATATTAAATTCAAAAATCCAGATCTGAAAAAGTTTCTTTTCCTCCTGCAAATGGAAACCTTCGAGCTTGGTAATGATGGTAAAGCAAGATCTCCCGAATGGTTATTAAAGCGTACCGTGGAAGTCGGCGGTAACAAGTACGCTGTTGGAATGGGCGGGTTACATGCGAAGAACAGGCACGAATCCTACTACTCCTCCCCCGGCAAACGATTGATTGAAGTTGATGTTGCCAGCTACTATCCGCGCATCATGTTAAACAATGGATACGAACCACCTCACATGGGAGCAATATTCACCCAGATCTATTCTGGGCTTGTCGATCAGCGCCTGTCAGCTAAAGCCAGCGGTGACAAAGTAGCAGCCGATACGCTCAAGATTACCATCAATGGAACCTTCGGCAAGACCTCTAGCCCATTTAGCGCCTTGTACGCCCCTGAGTTGCTGCTAGGGATGACTTTGACGGGTCAGCTAGCCCTACTGATGCTTATAGAGATGATGGCTGAGAACGGCATACAGTGCGTCTCAGGTAACACTGACAGCGTGACCATAATGGTTGAAGATGGGCGGTATCATACCGTGGTGTCAGAATGGCAGAACATTACAGGGTTCGAGCTTGAAGAAACAGAATACAAATCAATACACTATCAAAGTGTCAACCACTACTTCGCACTGACTGTTGCCGGGGATCTCAAGACTAAAGGCATCTTCAAGAGTCCCGACATCTCTAAGAACCCGACTACCCCTATTGTGGCACAAGCTGTTATGGGGCACATCCTCTATGGCGAACCAGTAAGACGCATGATAGATAACTGCGGAGATGTTCAAAAGTTCCTCGCAGTACGTACTGTCAAGGGTGGTGCCGCCAAGGATGGTGAGTATCTAGGCAAGGCTATCCGCTGGTACTACAGCACTGATACCGACACTGCTATCCATTACATCAGCAACGGTAACAAGGTGGCGAAGACCGATGGTGCCATGCCTATGATGAACTTGACAAAGGATCTACCGGATGATCTTAACATCGACTGGTATGTGGATGAGGCTATGAAGACAATTAACGAAGTGGGGTATGAATCGTGCATGTAAAATTAGCTTTTCTAGGACTTATAATATGTGTGGTACTTATCATATGGATATAGAATGAGAGTCCTAATCGGGATGGAGTTCAGTGGTATTGTACGCAGTGCATTTTCTGCTCGTGGGCATATGGCTACGTCCTGTGACTTCCTGCCAACAGAAATCGAGGGGCCACATTATCAGGGCAACGTATGGGATCTCCTGGATTCGGATCGTTGGGATCTGATCATAATGCACCCTGATTGCACCGCACTTTGTAACGCAGGCAACAAGCATTATGGTGCAGGCAAGCCGCTACATTACGAGCGCATCGC
>QIGV01000174.1 GCA_003230085.1 Gammaproteobacteria bacterium | reverse complement strand
TCACGCCTCACGCCTCACGCCTCACGCCTCACGCAATATTGTTTGCAATGCGTTGTTTCAGAACAATAAGTCTTGAAGAGCCATAGGCTCATATAAATAGCATTACAATACAATAAGTTAACACTTTTTTCCTGGCGTGTAAATCTATAGCCAGACCACTCCTGCACTCAATTTTAATCCCGATTTGCCGATAACTTTAACAGTAACTGAAATCTGTGCGGCGTTGGCGCATTCCCGTTCACTTCAGACAAACAGCTCTTATATGATTAAATATTCTCATACAATTTCTGGCGTGACCCTGTTGCTGCTGGTGCTACTTTCGAGTTGTAGCAGTGACTCAGGGTCAGGGCCATCAGAAAATAATATCAGCGGTGTAGTCAGACTGCCTGCCCAGCAGATTGCAATGCGGCACACGCCCAGCCTACTGGCCCGCCTTATCAGGATCATTATCCCGGATACCAATGCCAACCTGATCGGACTTGTCCCTGCCGCCAATACGACTGTGGAACTGGTCAAGCTCGACAGTCAGGGCAACATCACTGATGTGCTGGACACAACAAGCAGTGACCCCAATGGCGCTTTCAATTTTACCACGAACTTCCCCCCAGTCAGCACCCTGGCAGTGGTGCTGCCCTACGAGCCAACCACCACTCGCGCTATTGTAACCACTGCAAACAACACCGATATCACTCCCGTCTCCGAAGCAATTTTCCGTACTATCGTGGCGGAAATCATCTCTTCCCCAGTATCAATTCTAGAAAACTTCACAATTAATGAGGTTGCAGCATTGGTTGACCTGGTCGAAAGTATGAATATAGACGTCAGTACTGCAACCACATTTAACAGTGCTGTCAATGCAGTGCAAAACCAGGCGGGTTCAGTCCTGACCAGCATGACCAAAAGCTTTTCCACATCCACGAACGTCACCGCCTTCTATCAGAACAATTACGCTTCGTCTGGAAAAAATACCACCTTGATCCCTCCTCCTCAGCTAAATGGCAGCACTGCCGGCATTGATCACCGGATCATTGATGGATTTTTCGGGTTCCAGGGCATAACCAGTCTAGTCAATGGCGGCATCGAATTTTCAGATCTGCTTCTTAATAACATGGCAACTGCATCCTATTTTTGTGATTCGAAATCCACCAATGGGAGCATCTTCCTCTCCGCTCCAAACGGCCGCATGATCGTTAGCCCGGTTGACGGTAGCGGTACCGTAGTGGGTGCCCTGTCTGCTGATAACAGCCTGATGATTTATCCCTCCATGTCCAGGATTGCAGGTGTCAATGGCAACGGTAGCGGTGATGGTGGCGGTATGCGCATCGCTATGCAATGGGATAATAGTACCGCCAGTGAGGGCATCAATCTGAATACTGCAATAGACGGGGCTTACAATATGGTCTGGGCTGCCAGTCATATGAATCCAGTGGCCGGTAGTGGCACTGGCAGCCTGGGTGGGAATGGTACGTTCACCACCACTACTGGTACCGCTACATTACTTTTTGACAGCGCCAGCTCTGATACGAATGGACGAAGTGGATTCACCTCAAGCAACACATCCATCAATACCATGACGGTCGACCTGGGAAGCGGGACAGTCAGCAATGCCACTAGCCCGGAAACCCTATCCGGCGTCTATGAAGTCTTCCCGGGTAACAAGGTTATTGCCTCCCTGGGCGACCCCGGCATCATGCTGGGCAACCTTTCCAGCAACAGCGATTTTTTGCGCGGGATGCGCATCGTGGTCCCCGTAGGACAAGTATCCCCCCTGATCGCCTTTAGTGCCACGCTTGCTGGTGGGAACATGGGAGCGGGTGGTGGCATGGGAATGGGGGTAGCAAATTGCAATAGCAATAATGGTGGCAGTGCCAGCAGTGGGATGATGGGCAGTAGTTATGGTGAAGGCCGTGCGCTGGCTGTAGCGGCCCTGCAAAGCATCGGCCTTAGTCAAGCCAATGTCGTGGGCACCTATAATGCAGCGGTGGAACTCACTACATTTTCAGAAGCTGCCGGGACAGTTCTGGTCACCTCTGAAATCAGATATGGCACAATGACATTTAACGGTGCAGGCAACATTAGCGGAGGCAATCTATTTTACAAGCGTAACACCATGGATGTGAATAACGCTATCAATGGCGGTGCGCCTGCGCTAACGATCACCAGCGGCAACGAAAGTGTCAATGGGACTTACAATGTCTCCGCTGTGAACGGCAATATGGCTTTGAGCCTTAATGGACTAACAACTGGGACGGGGTTTATCACACCTGATGCTCAATTCATGGCCTTCCCTATCGAAGCAACCGCCTCGGGTAGTGGCAGCCGTGGCATACTCTATCTATTGCGCCAACCCTGAACACTATTTACAGATATAACACAAATCTCTAATGACATGGCCGGACTGCAGTCCTCGCCGTTCAAACTTGCTTGTCGGCCGAACACCTATACCCGTTATCCCCACGCCATACTCCACACTGCTAAATTCCTCCACCTGATTCATCACTAACATCATATGAGTCGCGTAGTCCTCCCAGTCTGTCGCCATATGTAATACCCCACCCTGCTTTATCCTGGAGGCCAGTAGCTTAATAAAATCCGGCTGAACAATGCGCCGCTTATGATGGCGTTTCTTAGGCCAGGGATCGGGGAAAAAAAGGTAAACGGCATCCAGGGCCTGTTCAGGAATGCTGTGTTCCAACACCTGTACCGCATCTTCACTGATGATTCTGACATTCTCGATATTATATTCTACAAGCCGGTTGATAAGACTGCCGATGCCGGGCCGGTAGACCTCTATACCCAGGTAATCATTTTCCGGTTGCATGCTCGCCATTGTCACCAGAGCATCGCCCATCCCGAAACCAATTTCCAACATGCGCGGCGCACGCCGACCAAAAATCAGATCAAGATTCAGTAAGCCACTACCGGTTTCTACACTGAATTGTGGCCAGAATGTCTTCAGAGCATGTCGCTGGCCAGAGGTCATACGACCTTCGCGGCGCACAAAACTGCGTATCTTACGCAAGGCTATCACTAATAGAAATTACAGAGAATTTATCAGAAAAATGTGCCATCAACAGGTGAAGATGCACTGGCAAAACGCTTGCGGGGAATACGACCTGCCAGCCAGGCCTCACGACCTGCCTCGATGGCTTTTTTCATGGCCGAGGCCATCAACACCGGGTGGCGAGCACCCGCAATTGCGGTATTCATCAAGACACCGTCGCATCCTAGCTCCATGGCCACGGCGCTGTCCGATGCGGTGCCCACACCGGCATCCACCAATATTGGGACTTTAGCATTCTCGACAATAGTGAGAATATTATAGGGATTGCGAATTCCCAGGCCGGAACCGATGGGCGCCGCCAGGGGCATCACCGCATCACAACCCATGTCTTCCAGGCGCTGCGCGGCGATGGGATCATCATTGGTGTATACCATGACCTTGAAACCCTCCTTGATTAAAATTTCAGCGGCCTCATAGGTCTGGACCATGTCAGGAAACAGGGTCTTTTCATCGCCCAGCACTTCAAGCTTAACCAGCTCATGGCCATCCAGTAATTCGCGTGCCAGGCGGCAGGTACGCACCGCATCCTCAGCGGTATAGCATCCCGCAGTATTGGGTAACAGGGTATATTTTTGAGGGGAAACAACCTCCAGAAGATTCGGCTCACCGCTGCTCTGCCCAATATTGGTACGACGAATCGCTACAGTAACAATTTCGGCACCACTGGCTTCGATAGCCTGGCGGGTCTCCTCAAAATCACGGTATTTCCCTGTGCCCACCAGCAAACGCGAGCGGTATTCCTGACCTGCAATGATCAAGGGGCTATCTGCAACTACACTATCCTGCTTCATCCGAAATAATCCAAAGTTTCAACAAGGACTCAGATTATAGCCACTGCCTACAGAAATGACTAACGTATTCCTGCATATCGTCATGCCATTGGCCTGGAGCCTGCGTATAAGCCACCACCAATGGCATGAACGATCTCGATCCGGTCACCTGATTTCAACTGATAGGTTTCATGTTCACTACGAGGAATAATTTCTAAATTGACCTCTACAGCCACTCGCTTACCGACCAGGTCAAGTAACTGCAACACGTCGGCAATATTGCAATTATCTGCCACTGGGCGGGCTTTGCCATTAATATAGATTTCCATGCGATCCAATCAAATTCTGTACTGGTTCATAATTTAAATTACAGCTTAGACAATACTCTCCAAGTAAAATCAGGATGCCTGTATCCAGTTGCGGCAAGGATTTCCTGGTAAATCTCTGATTCCCAAAATTGCTGGAGCAGGGACTCGTCAATTTGCCGCTTTTGTCCCAGCTTGATCTCCCCTACGCCAGATCCTGATGCCATCCGATCTCCGGTAATGCGCAGGTTCGCCTGCCATTGCCTGGACCAATCAGGGTCGTAGTCAACGTTGAGGACTCGAGAAGCATCTTGCAAGTATCCGTTCGGCTCTGCCACGAAGGATTCATAAGTTTGCCATTGCGAGATGCAAGGCTGTTCGATAAATTTCTTATAACCGACCAGGTAATCATTGAGTGTGATGTCTTGGTAGACCCAGCGCGTCATCATTGATGCCCACTGATCAATTGGATGGCGAAAAACCCCAAAGTGTTTCAAATCGAAATAATCATCCAAAGCCACCACTAGCTCATTAACTCCTGAGGGTTCGGTGAATGGGCGGCCGAGAAAATCGATGTGTGACCAGCTACGAAGTACTACAGTACGATTTTTTCGCGATGCCCCCTCGGCTATCGCCTGTACAATTTCTACGAAATTTGAACCATTTGACGTTTTAAGATCACCAAGGCCATACCAAGCTTGCGCTTGACACTGCAGGTCATATTTTTGCGAGAGTTCCGCTGCGTTGAAAACAGACTGAAACAATACGGGCCCACGCGGGTGAATTTCACTGAAAAGCCAAACAGACTTCATTGCGCCCAAAGATCTGGCAATAATAGTTCCTCCGCTCTTGGCAAGGCTATGCATAATTGCGATTTGGCAGCGATCTGTCACAAATCAACCCTGCTAGATTGACTCTTCACTGATCGTTTCCATGACATTTATCATTCCTCGTTATAAACAGAAACCGGGCCCTATTCAGCATCATTTCATATTAGAAGAGATTCATTTTGTTAGGCCCGTAATTTTAGAACATTGTCTCGAATGGATGTAGATTTAATAAACTAGTGTCTAGTTGTATTAATTATCGAATGAATTTAGATCCCAGTCAGGTGAAGTAAAAATAATGATGGCAAGCTATTGTGTGAAAATAACGGATGAAAATGGTCCATATGAACGGAGGCCCTTGGGTATAAATTGCCTATTAGAGTAATTTTTTATCAAGCTGTTAACAAGTGCTAAATATTGATCATGGTAGGGAAGCACCCGAGTAGAGGCGACCAAGACTTTTGGTGGCGTCGCAATTAGCTGTGCTATATCTGATTCAGTTATATTGCCTCTGCGCTCATACAATAACATAGTTAAATCACTTAACTGATAACTAGGGGGTAACCGTTTCGTGAGAGGATATAACCCCATAAGCCTCCCACTAATAAGAATTCTATCATTGGCTGTAGTTTTGCTTTTAACAATTGCCGCATTTTTTAAATAAAAACTATCATTCACTACTGCTGAGCTCCAGTCAGCATAAATCATTACAGGTGTGAAGTATGCCGCCTCTCTAATACCATGCGCCAGATTAAATAGATGTGACTTGGATAAATAAAACATAACAGCAGATATAACTACAACTGATAGACTCTGCGCCAATTTCTTGTGCAATGTCATCTTAGGTAAGATTCTTAAAATAAATAGTACCCCAAAATTAATAATGATGGCTAAACCGATTAAACTCTGAGCATAATGATACGGATACCCGGGCTTTAATAATATTTCTGGCAGAATTGCTGCAATAAGTGAGGTGGCGAGCAGGACTAATAAAAGATTATTTTTTGTCCGAAGAGGTTTATATGCAAGAACTGAAATAAAGCCAATAACAACCAAAGGTAGTAAGTACGACAAGTTTTCTAAGACCATAGGTAAAAAACGAGCCACGTTATCATAAATAGACGCTCCGCGGCCGACGAAGGAGTTATATGCGCCTATGAGAGATTCGAGGCCAGACACCCCCCCTCGAAAAATAACAAATATTAAACTAACCGTAAAACCAGTCGCAGCAAATGAAAGGCATAGTTTCAACCAGGATCTCCTCTGTTTCACAATAAATGAAAATCCGATTATAACGATGACAAAAGATAAAAAAGGCTCTCTAGTGAGAACCGCCATAGCCAAACAAACACCAGCAATAATGTCACTTCTCCCAGTCGAAGAATAAATATTGAATAGGGCGATGAAAAGAAAACCTGTCGCCAGAGGAATTGAATTTTTAAATCCGGCATCGATAAATATAGGGTCATTTATTGACCAGGAAAACAACAATGCAGTTATAAAAGCAGCAAAAATATTTTGGGAAACGCGGCATAAAAAAAAGAATAAAGCGACAATAGTGCCGCTAGATACTATTGCATCTATCAATCTCAAGGCGAAAAAAGGCTCTAATGATAGAGAATATACCCAGCTGACAAGCAAGGGATAGAAATTCAAGGTCCCAAAGTTAGGTAAAATAGAATCAGCTTCACCACTGATAAAGTGTGAGTAAAAAAAATATGCATTTGCAGCATATATACCTTCATCTGTAAAAGGTGCTGAACCAATCAAAATCACTCTTAGGAAAAGATTTAAAAGAACTAGAGTGCTAATGGCATAAATAAGCTTGTTAGGAGCGAAGTTCATTAACCTTAGAAGAGTTGGTCTTATTCGAGATGTATACCATACTGTGGTCTGATCATTGAGGCCATGGAAATAATCAGTGCAAACACACTGGCCAAACCAACTACCACATTCGCAATAAAAATATCACTGTATATTGAGTCATCCATTCAAACAACATGATAACGCACGCACTAGTCGAATGGTGGATAAATCTTGATTTTTCTTTCGAAATTTTTGAGAGTCCAGCAACAAAACACTTGCAGCTCCCTTTTTTCCAATATTTATAACAGGTTAATAGTGCTGAGGGTTGTCGTCAATTCGTATTCTGGCTTCCCAAAAGTTCTTCGTTGATTCCAGAGAGGCGAGTTGTCCGCTGACCCTGGATTTTAGGGAAAGAGGGTTATTATTAACCTTCCATAATTAGCAACGAGATGACAAAAATCTCATTTAACAGGATAGTTGTGACATAGCTGATAGAATTCTATGATTAGAGTTTATTCGTGCCGGATATGGTACTTTTCATTAGGAACGAAATGATGAGCTATCTGGTGCGAGGGGTTCTAAATCACGCAATAAGGATATGTTCTATAAATAGTTCAAAAAGTTGGTAGTGATGAACACTGAAAAAATATGAGCTGGATAACACGAGAGAAGCCGTGATAAAAATTCCTGGAAAAAAAGCGGATCCTGATGAGCTTGGACAGATTTATGACCAGGAATTTTTTCGTATGCACGCAGATAACATGCCTGCATTCAAAGCACTTGCCAGGTTGATTGATGAGGCCAACAATCACGGTCGTGAACAATCCATTATAGATGTCGGTTGCGGTCATGGATTCCTGGTCGAATCTTTGCGCAATTGCGGTTACAAGAACTCCTACGGGCTGGAAGGTTCATCTAGTGCAGAGGCATTATGGCCTGAAAAATTTCATTCTTTCTACACTATCGGAGATTTAACAGATAAAGCAACCAGCCTTGCTATTAAAAAAACAGACCTTGTGTGTTCTTTTGAAACTGCTGAGCATATTGATGTACGCTATGCAAAACAATATATCCAATTACTTACGCAACACAGGCCCGGGATGATCTTTTTTGGTGCGGCGACACTGTATCAGGATTGCGGGTTAAATCCTACGCATGTAAATGAGCAACCGTTTTCATACTGGATAAATCATTTTCAGAATGAGAAGTACAAACTGGACATACTACTTACAGTGCAGATAAGGAACAGTATGTTCTGCAATGCACAAGCCTTTAGTAAAGCATGGTGGTACCCCAAAAATATTCTTGTTTTTAGACCTGACGAGGGTGATATGTTGACAGATGACAAGGAGATAGCCGAGCTGATTAATTCCGAGATAAAGTGGTTCGAAAACAGCACTGCACCGAACAGTCTGTTTGCGATGTGTCTAATGCGTGACAGACAGGAATATAATTACATTATCATGGACGCTATCGCTAAATCTGTCATGCGGCTGTCAGGATCCCGTTGATGTCCATTAAAAAAGCCGCCTGACTTTTGGGTTATGACGGTGATAGGCAGCCACTGATGGACCTTTCAGATATGAAATATAAGATGTTGAACTTACTTCAGTTCATCAGAGTGCCTGTGGATTATGGGCAAGTTCTTTCTAAATCGGCTGAGTCATCTAGAAATAGCCATTAAGATAATTGCCCTGCTTAGGTAGATAACATTCGGTGGTATTATAGATTCTGTTTCCCAACATAAATATGTTCAGGCTCAAGACCCTCGTTTAGACGCTTGTACATATGTGTATATGCTGACTCGATGTGTTTGGTAATGAGAACCGCATCAAAGAGAGCCGTTGTCTTTAGATTACGTCTGAGCTTTTCCTTTAACTCTTTGAGTTCATGCGGGTGTGTCGCCAGCATCAGCGCTGTATCTTCATATTCCTCTGCCGAGGTAGTGATTAACTCAGAAAGCTCGACGGCATGGAGCAAACTCCCGGCGACACGGCTTGCAAAGCTCTCTCCCATTTTTGTCAATACAGGCAATCCTGCCCAAAGCGCATCGCTTGCTGTTGTGTGTGCATTAAAGTTGAATGTATCCAGAAATAAATCCGCTAATTGGTGCCGAGCCAAGTGGTTAGAGGGCGGTATATGCTCTGCAAATATTAATCGGTCTGGATTGATGTCACGTTTCAACGCTTCTTTGCGTAAATTTTTCTCCGCAGTTTTATTGGCCTTGAAAAGCCACAGGACACTTCCCTCAACCTTGCCAAGCAAACGCATCCATATATCAAAAACATCCGGCATTATTTTATTGTTCACATTGAAACAACAAAAAACAAATGCTTCTTCGGGTAACCCGAAGTCAAGTCGGGATATTGCTTTATCAGAAATCTCCCGGGTACTGTCATTCGCCTGATAGCTGTTGGGTAAATACGCTACCTTTTCTGAGTAAAATTCTTGATATGCCGGGGGGATTAGAGCCGTATCTGCAATAATGTAGTCAACATATGATGCCCCCATGGTTCCCGGGTAACCTAAGTAGTTGACTTGAATCGGGGCCGCTCTGTAAGAGAAAATGCCAGCTCTATTCTGATTTGTGTAGCCTTTTAAGTCGACAGCGATATCAACACCCAAAGATCGAGACAGGGCTGCGATCTCAGCATCTCCTTTTAATCGTACGTCATGGAAATCCTCGACACTATTTAGAAGTCGGGAGCGCATGCCATCCTGTATATTTGGTCCAAAGGAAAAAGCATGTATTTTAAATTTGGAACGATCATGCCGTTCAAACAACTCAGCCATCAGATACATGGTGGCGTGATTGTGAAAATCTGCAGAGAAATAGCCGACCCGGATTCGATCTGCATTATGCCTGTTTAAGAGGGGACCAAGTGTGTGGTTTGGTTTATATTTAGCAAATGCATAGGCTTCTGAGACCCGCCGATGAAACTTTGCATCGTCAATTAAGGCCAACAAATCAAACGGCACAGCTACCTCTCTGGGTGTCGTTCCTAGCGCAAGTAATTTTAGATCACTTTGAATCGTTTCTCCTATTTGATCCCAATCACAAATATGCCCTAATTGATGGAGCAAAGAACTACGAGCTGAAATGTAATCGTTATCAAGGTCAACAGCTCTAATGTAGCTGACTATAGCCTCATCTTGCATGCCGAGGCACTTAAGAGTGCCCCCAAGGTTGTAATGCGCCTCTGCGTAGTCAGGCTTTAGTTCCAAAGCTCTATGGAAACTGGCAGCAGCCTCCTCATACCTGCCAAGGAACTGAAAGGTATTCCCAAGATTGTTAAATACTGCTGTATAGTCAGGCTTTAGCTCCAATGCTTTGGAGTAACTGGCGACCGCCATCTCATGCTTGCCGAGCTTGTTGAGGGAAATCCCAAAGTTATTATGCGCATCTGCATATTCAGGTTCTAGCTCCAAAGCTTTATGGAGGCTAGTGACAGCCTCCTCATATTTACCGAAGCGATTAAGGGCGGCCCCAAAGTTATTATGCGCCTCTGCATAGTCAGGGTTGATTTCTATGGATCTGTGGAAATTAGCGATAGCCTCTTCTTTTCGTCCCAGGCTAGTATAAACAGCACCAAGTAGATTTGGTATAAGTGGGATATTGGGATGCAGTTCAGCGAGAGCTATTCCATACGTTAAAGCCTCATGTAATCGCCCTTGCTTATAAAGACCTATCAGGGTGCTAGCCTTATCTTGGCTAAGCACTGCACTATGCCCTTGTCTCATAGGTTTTGAGAGCGCCTTTAGTCCCTCTATCGCCTTTTTGTTCTTAGGAAATTTTTCCAGAACAGCCTGATAGAGTTTCTGAGCTTGCTTAAGCTCGCCTTTCTTAGCTTGGGACTTCGCTCGGAGAAGAGCTCGATCCACAGAGTATGGCTTACTGGACATTACGTCATTTTTATAGGGCTTCACTCTATGCCAAACACATCGAGTCAGCATATACACATATGTACAAGCGTCTAAACAAGGGACTTGAGCCTGAACATATTTATGTTGGAAAACAGAATCTATAATACCACCGAATGCTATTTACCTAAGCAGGGCAATTACCTTAATGGCTACCTCTAAATACCGCAGTCGATTTTGAAAGAACTTATCCATAATCCACAGGCACTCTGATGAACAGAAGGAAGTTCAATTGTTCTTGGCTTCAGCTCTCCTGCTCTCTTCAGCTACTGATAAAATATCTTCTTAGTTGCAACTTCCATTTCTCTACCGAGAGGTGGTGACACCTACCCCCATTCTTCGGTAAACTATTGTCTACTCTGATGATCAGCGGGTGTAGTACAATGGCAGTACATCAGCTTCCCAAAAAGTCATTGTTGGTACGGCCTCATCTGTCTACGTGATCCCCTGTCAGAAACGACTGGCATATCTCCAAACCAATTTAGATAACCAGTACCATTCCTCGTCAGAGGACAATCCACAATATTATGGCTAATAACAGAAAACGATGCCAATACATCCAAAAGGGATCAACAATTTATCACTACTTCTCGGGGTCCAGCAACAAACCACGGGTAGCCCCCTTTTTATCCCAATATTTCCAATAGGTTAATCGTGTTGGCCGTTTTCGTCAATCCCCCTCCCTGGAATCAATGATGATCTTTTGGGAAGCCAGAAAACGAATTGACGACAACCCTCAACACGATTAACCTATTGGAAATATTGGGATAAAAAGGGGGCTACCCGTGGTTTGTTGCTGGATGCTTTGCAGGCCTGTAGATGCTCAAGCCAGTGACGCTGCTTTTCTGTCAAGGAAATCTCTTGTGAATTATCCATCGCTGTACTCCGCTTTCGTTGAAAAGCGCAGCCTGAAATGAATGGCGTCAGAGGGGAAGACTGTGGTTTACTAGGCGCTTACCAACATCCTATACCACAAGAATGTTATGGAAGTCATGTTTATTGACATTGTCGTACTCAGGTGACCTGGTTCTCAAAGGCCGCTATTTTTCATTTATTGATAACTTTTCTAGCTATAACTTCCATGCAAGCCCTATAGCGCTCACTAATTCCATAGTGACAATATTCGAAATCGTAATCTCTTAATAAGGAAACAAGACGCTCACGAGAGAAATTATGAAAATGCTCTATTTCCCCCCAATATGGATTCGCGTTATTTTTATTTAAAACTTCCCAAATGGGTGACGACATATTCGGCAAGGAAATAAATATCAACCCGCTTGGTCTTAATAGCTTATTTGAGTGATCTAGAAAAATCTTTGGGAACGGTACATGTTCAAGAACATCCGCCATAGAGATCACATCATATTGCTCATATTCATCGACATCTAAATAATCCTGGCACCGGATGTCTTCGATGTATGGTTTAAGCGCCTCAATGCTTGAATATCGCAGATCTATGCCAGTAACCTTGTATCCAAACTCCTGAGCAGTAAGCAATAAAGCACCATTGCCAAAACCAATATCAAGCCATCGGCCACTATAGCTATTCCGTAAATTACTAACATTTGTAACTATTCGGCCACTGATGAGACGCCATTGCTCTGCTTGTTGCAGAGAGAATACTTGATTACCCTGGCTTTTTTTTGCTAGCTCCTCAAACCCTGCAGCATCAAAATAACCATCAGTAAAACTATGATTACAGTGTTTACATCTAAGCCATGTTATTATTTCTGACAAGCTTGGTGAGTAGAGCGGGTGTTTTGAACAATTGGCCTTGATCTCTGCTGCAAGGTCATTCGAATTACACAATGGGCATCTGTCATAGTTAATTCTATGAATTTTTATCATATTCAGAAATCTCAAAAATCAACAACTTGTGATTGCCAACAGTGACTAGATAATCATGCGCTAGATTTCATACAGTCTTCAAACACAATTCCAATATAACCAATCGAACAACCCCTAGAAAAAGGACAACCTATGCATAAGTAATTATGCATCATCACTCATACCATTTCTCTACCGAGAGGTGGTGACACCTACCCCTATTCTTCGGTAAACTATTGTCTACTCTGATGATCAGCGGGTGTAGTACAATGGCAGTACATCAGCTTCCCAAGCTGAGAATGTGGGTTCGATTCCCATCACCCGCTCCAGCCATAGCGCATCTTATACCGAGGCTCTTTTCCTAACCGGCAGTAGACCTGCATCACTGAGGTGCTCATGAATATCCTGGGCACTGAACTTGATGAGATCTTTGGCAACCTCCTTGACCTCAACCTGGGCGATTGCGGGCATCTCCAGAGAATTTCGCAGGTGTCCAAGCATACGGTTAGCCGCAACCAAAACCAGGTGCTTTCCCTTGTTAGCCTGAACCAATCTCCCCGCCTCTGTAGTCACATCACTGGCAAAACGGCGCACGAATTCCTCTTCATGGTGCTCGCGATGGTCATCATAGCCATGAGCACCACCCCCACCAGGTGCTGTATTGCGACCGCTTTTGGTTTCGGCCCAGTTATTCTTTCCGGTAGCTGCGGCCTCGGCGTTAACCAAATCACTGCATTCCACCAGTTTAGGCCCGGATTCACCTGGGACGCCGGCTGGCTCCAGGGTAAAAAAACGTGCTCGATTCCCATT
>QIGV01000193.1 GCA_003230085.1 Gammaproteobacteria bacterium | reverse complement strand
CCATGGCGTTTCTTCCCTTCGTCATTGCCTCTGTGATTGGCAGGGGCGCACGTTTTTTCCTGGTGGCCGCATTGATGTACTGGGGAGGCGAAAAAATGGACCAATTTATGCGCCAATATATCGATAGAATTGGGTGGCTTTTCCTTGTGCTTGTGATTCTTATCTATTTTCTGGTGCGGTGAGCCGCCGAATAGTGGGTTCAATCAGAAATGGACGATGATTCGGGATGAGCGACAAGTCAATTCTGCATAAACTTCTCAATCCTCTGTTGGTCGTCCTGCTATTGATGCTGGTGGGCGCGTGTGGTTCGTTTAATTATCATAAAGTCAGGAAGGAGGAGACACTTTATTCAATCAGCTGGCGTTACGGTGAGGACTATAAAAAAATTGCTGAATGGAATAGGATCAAGCCGCCTTATATCATTCATGAAGGTGATCGTTTGCGTATTACACCTATAGGTTCAGCAAGACAAACAATAGTTTCAGATTCTGGACGGACGGTATCAGGGCAATCTAAACCTGGGACGAAACCAGAAATTAAAACATTGCGTGCACCTGTACCAAAAGAAAATGTAAAACCTCTCCTGCAAGCAATACCCTCAGGGGTCCATGGCTCAGAGGAGGTACAGACCAATCGAAAGCTGGTTTGGAACTGGCCGGTATCCGGTAAACTTATAAGCGCATATTCAGGTAAAGGCGTTGGGGGGAAAGGCATCGATATTGCCGGCAAGAAGGGCGCACCTGTCAAGGCAGCAGCCTATGGCCGAGTGGTATACAGCGGTAGTGGCTTGCAACACTATGGCAAGCTGATTATTATCAAACACAATGCCAAATTTCTTAGTGCCTATGCACATAACAGAAAATTGCTAGTCAGCGAAGGTGTCGTGGTACAGAAGGGTCAGAAAATCGCAGAAATGGGGCAGACGGGTACTGGCATCAATCGCATTATGTTGCACTTTGAAATCAGGGCTGATGGTATCCCGGTTAATCCCCTGTCTTTTTTGCCGGCGCGAGAAATGTAACTTGTTGAAGCGGAAGTTGCTATCTGGAGGATGTAATATGAAAACGGTCCTGTATGCCACACTAGCAATATCGCTGGCAATGACAGCACTGACTGCTCATGCACGGCATTTCAAGGTGTATGGTTACAGTACACCAGATGCCGGTGAGATAGAACTGGTGTACTGGGCCGATTATGTCGCAAAATCAGATAATTCCATGAAATATTTCGGTGCGACCGGCGTTGATCGTGAGGGTTTGTGGGCGCATACACTTGAGATAGAGTATGGTCTGACAGACCGTTTTACAATTGCGGGTTACGTGGATTTTGAAAAACCCTCCGGCGAGGATTTAAAATATGTCCAATCGCGTATAGTTACTGCCAGATACCGCTTCGGTGAAGCGGGTGAGCGTTTTTTCGATACAGCTGTTTATGTGGAATACTATTTACCAGATCCGGATTACCAGAATGAGGCAAGGGAGAAAATCGAGGCCCGGCTGATTCTAGAAAAAAATATCAATGGAAAAACATTGCGGATAAATCCCCGGGTAGAGAAAAAAACCAGTGGTCCAGACGTTGAAGAGGGGCTGGAGTTCGAATATGGCGCAAGTCTATATGGGCCGTTATCGGAACACTTCCAATGGGGCGTGGAAATATATGGTGACCTGGGTGAGCTGGTGGATATCAAGTCCAGCAATCAACAGAAGCATTATCTTGTTCCGGCACTGACCTACAAGTTCAGTAAGGTATTAAAATGGAATATCGGGACCGCTTTTGGTCTGACCGACGCTAGTGATGATGTGGTTATTAAAAGCCTGCTGGAGTGGGAATTATAAATCGTGTATCCAGGAATCTGACGTCGCTAGATCATTAACAGTGCAGCTGCAAAACGGCGTTGATCTGCCATCAGGATATTGTAGGTACGACAAGCGGCGCCAGTATCCATGACCTCCAGCCCCAGCCCTTTGTCGATGACGGGTGAGAATAGGGCAGGATCCGGCCAGCGTAGCGTGCTGCCACTACCGAACAAAATCAACTCAAGATCATAGCTGGCAAGAATCTCGAAATGATCCCTGCTGAGATCTTCAAAGGATTGAGGTGCCCAGTCTTTAATTAATTGATCAGGCATTAGAATCAGGCTTTGATATAGTGTTTCCTTGCGGATAGGAAAATGTAATTGCTCAATATTGTCAGCATTTTCAATGCCCTCTGTACCTTCAGGGCCACAGGTAAACACTCCGTCATCAAGCGCGTTGGGAACGGTGATAGTGATTTTACCTCGGGAATAGGAATGTATTCCGTAGTTTTGAATGTTTTGATCGTGTTTGATTTTCATAGTGTATCTTACCGAAAATTGCCGCTCTAGACCTCTCGTTTTGGAGTCCCTCCCATAAAGATGAAACTATAACTCAAACGTTAAACCAGCGTATGGTGGCGCGTTTATTCAGACTGATCCTGGCCTTTGAACAGGATATCACCATAATAGGCTGTTGCCATCTCTCCGGTATTGTCCGTATCGGTCATTATCGCGATGCCATTGATCATAGGCGGGCGCTTTCCAAAAGCCTGGATATAATCCTGGTAGACATTCCGCTCTTCCGCCATCCATTTGCCGGTATGTTTTGCGCCGGATTGTACGACAAACATTTTGGTGTAAGCGGTATAAGCATTATCAACCAATGTGCCAACAGGCTCATTCTGAGCCCAGATATAGTTTATCGCAGCACTTGGTATTTGACCATAGAGCAGACGTGCGGCCTGGTATTTTATTTTTTCGAGGAAACCCAGCCGATCAGGTTCATATGCAAAAGTGATGTACAGTCGCGCAGGATAGTCATCCCCGTTTTTTTTATGAATATTGCTTTTCTGGATGAGATTAACGATTTTCCAGCGCCATTGAATAACAGGGTATTGTTCAGGATCGATATTGATTTTGCGAATCAGGCCGGACGCAGATTGGCTGCTATCGGCTTTGACAACAGTGGTGCCATTATCACTTACCAGAGAATAGTTAGTATGCTCGGGAACCTTGTCAAAGCTTAATAGTTCCCAGTACATGGGGTATGCCTGATCGGGGCGCGAGCCTGAAAAATCACCTACGACCAAAGTGTTGTCAGAATATGCTTGAGTTGAAGCTGTCAGTAACAACATGGCATGGTATATGAGACGATGCATACGGGCAGTTTATCCCATCGCTTGCTTTCGGACCATGAAAAAAGGAAGTGTTAGCTCTCCGCCAAACTACGGTGGCAGAAAATAATCAGCCAACTTATTTAAGGTCAAAACCCCAGCTTTATTTTGTAGGCCTTCTACGCGCTGACTTTTTGGGTGTCAGTGTAAACCAGTCATCCTCGGTAATTTTATGAAAATAATCTGCCTCTTCTACCAATAGGTGAGAAGTGGTGCTCGGGATGGCAGCGATTTCCACTCTGACCCCTTCAGATTTCAGATGCCGAACTAATTCAATAAAATCAGAATCGCCGGACATGATGATAATGGTGTCTACCTTGCTGGCCAGTTGAGTAGCCGTAATGGTTAGCGGAATATCGGCACTTTTATGACAAGGGCGTACTGATCCGTGGTAGTTGGCATAAAGTCGTTCCTGAAGTTTAGTGGATATCTGTTTGCCTTCTCTGAAATAGATAAGGCGGTTCAGTCCTCGATTGTCTAGCAATTTAGAGATGATAGTATCAAAGTTCAGCATGGTCTGAGTGTCATCGGTTTCACTATGAATGCTGCGTTCCATATTATTTCCATCGATTAAGATGGCAACCGATTGGCTGATCGTGACATCCTCGGGGCGGTGTGGATTCATTCCGTCTTCCTGTTTTAGATGATAATTAGTGATTATAACCGAGTCGTAGAGGAGGTGCAGCAGTTGAGTGGAAGGTTCTGGATGTGGCTTCCGAGCATTGATAGAACAGGGGCAAGATAGTTAGAGTTTCTCTCCGTCGATCACCTTGTTCCTGCCGTTATGTTTGGCATGATACAGGCCCCGGTCAGCGCGGTGGATGAAAACGTCGAGGTCCTCGTGCAGCCGGTACCTGGCGACACCAATCGATATGGTGATATTATCCAGGGTCTGCTGACTGGATTTGCGTCTCAATTTCGAGGTTGAAATTGTTTTGCGCAGCTCTTCAGCAATATGCAGGGCACCAGAAAACGGTGTGTCAGGAAGAATGATGGCAAATTCCTCGCCACCAAAACGCGATACGATATCTCTGCCCTTGATGACCTCTTTCATTTTCATCGCAATAAATCTCAGCACTTCATCACCGACGATGTGCCCATAATTGTCGTTAATCCGTTTAAAATGATCGACGTCGATCATCATCAGGCACAGATTGCTGCGTGTTTCCTGACTAATACTTGCCGCTTCCTTCAGCGTGCAATCGAAACTTTTTCGGTTCATGAGGCCGGTCAGTGCATCTGTCATTAGCTCAGAGTGGACCATTTCAAGCTGATGCCTCAGGCCAGTTAATTCCTGGGACATATTGGTGAGTTTTGTCTGGAGATTCGAGTTAGTGTTCACCATTTCCTGGGTTTCACTGCTGAGGGCATCGATTACACGAAGAATTTTATTGCTATCCAGTCCCGTGTTGAGGTGTGCTGTGTGGTCTTCTAGTTTGGTTTTGTAACGTGATGCCTCATCTGTGGCGTCGCTGATATGCTCTTCCGATTCGTGAAGGATTTTCTGTAATTCAGAGCGCAGATGCTCAATTTCTTTTTCCTGTTCACAGGCAATGTAATTACTATAAAGCTCAGAATTGATCTGGTCTGAAAATGCTGCCTGCTTCTTGATCAGATCATCAATTGCAGCAACCAGGTTTTTATTATTGCCTGCAACGTATTCATACCAGATCGTATAGTTTTTCGGGGTAGGAGGGACGCCGTTCTGCATTATCAGTGGGAGCGCAAACCGCAAAAGTTCTGAGGCAGGCTTTTGGTGGTTGAGCTTGGTCGTCATCGATGCAACGTCCTTAAATCTGGGGTTATCCATTCTATATTTTAACTTGCATTACGATATCTGATTGATAGAGCGTCTGCAAAACATATCGTCAAAATACATTAAAAGTTTAGTATTATCATCAGTTAAGGATATGGTGGGATGGAAAACAAGACATCCTGTCTGACATTACCTTGTAAAAACTGATGCATTCTATGGGATTACCATAGTGAGTGAAGAAAGTAGAGGAATAGGTGTCTAATATGACCCGCCCGGAAACACCACTGTTGACCGTTGACGTTGTGATTCAATTGAGCAATCATAACCGCCATATAGTTCTTATTAAAAGAAAAAATCCGCCCTATGGCTGGGCGCTACCCGGTGGATTCGTCGATCTTGGCGAGTCAGTTGAAGATGCGGCAGTACGTGAGGCTGAGGAGGAGACGGGACTTGCGGTAAAGTTGGTGACTCTGCTGGGTTGCTATTCCAGCCCGCAACGGGATCCACGTGGTCAAACCGCAAGTGTCGTGTATGTGGGATTGGCTACCGGTACACCTCAGGCGCAATCAGATGCTAGTCAGGTAGCCATCATAGATCCGGTTATGCATTCGCGACCCCTGGCATTTGACCACGATTGTATCATGGCAGATTATTGTCAATATCTTGAGGTTGGTAAGGCACCCCAATGGGACATGGCCTCGTCCCGTGAAAATTTATGCTAAAATTTCAAACGATTTCCAGACTGGATGCTAGTACTTTCTTTCCGGTGAGCGAAAGCCAGTATCGTCCAGATATTTTATAGTTATTGTGAATAGTCGAAAGGCATATTATGAAAAGACCTGAGTTGCTTGCACCTGCGGGCACCCTGAATAACCTGACTTATGCTCTGGCCTATGGTGCGGATGCCGTTTATGCCGGAATGCCACGCTACAGTCTGCGCACACGTAACAATAATTTTCACCGCATGTCGAATCTTACTGCTGGCATTGAACAGGCACACATTGCAGGCCAGAAATTTTTTCTGGCCTGCAATGTGTTACCTCATAACAGCAAAATCAAAACATTTATGGCCGATATTACGGAAGTGATTGAGATGGGGCCTGATGCACTGATTATGGCAGATCCCGGTCTTATCATGATGGTCAGGGAGCGCTGGCCGGAAATGCCCATCCATCTATCGGTACAGGCCAATACTATGAACTACGCCGGCGTTAAATTCTGGCAGCAATTGGGATTAAAGCGAGTGATACTCTCCCGAGAGCTATCACTGGATCAAGTAGAGGAGATTCGTCAGCAGTGCCCGGAGATGGAACTTGAAGTATTTGTGCATGGCGCTTTATGTATTGCCTATTCCGGTCGTTGTCTATTATCAGGATATTTTAACCATCGTGATCCCAATCAGGGAACTTGCACCAACTCCTGTCGATGGCAATACGATCTCCACGATGCAAAATTAGATTCTACAGGTGATATTGTTCGCAGTAATAGCGACGAAAAAGTCTATCTTCTGGAAGAGCGCACCCGCAAAGAAGAGTTGATGCCAATTGAGGAAGACGAGCATGGCACCTATATCCTGAATTCCAAGGATTTACGAGCGATTGAACATGTTGAAAGACTGGTTCATATCGGAGTGGATTGCCTAAAGATCGAAGGGCGGACAAAATCACACTATTATGTTGCCCGCACCACTCAGATTTATCGGCAGGCCATTGAGGATGCCATGGCTGGGCGTTCCTTTGATATTACATTGCTCAATAAGCTGGGTAATCTGTCCAATCGAGGCTACACCAACGGTTTTTTCCAGCGGCACCCGAGCAAGGCACATCAAAATTACCTGCAGGGTAGCTCTGTAAGTCTTTTCCAGCAATTTGTCGGCGAGGTTGTTAGTGACTGCCCAACTGATGGAATGATTGAAATTGATGTCAAAAACAAGTTTTCAATTGGTGACAGTCTTGAGTTAATACTGCCTACAGGGAATCACACCTTTATTTTGACCAGTATGGAGGATGTTAGTGGTCGAGCAGTTAATGTGGCGCCTGGGAGCGGCCACCGAGTACGAATACCGGCAAACGAGGCCTATGATTATAGGATGGGGTTACTGGCCAGGAATCTAGCTGCATAATTGCTATATTGACCAGCATTGCCAGCGATAGCGATGCCTGAAGGGAGAAGCCATGGCTGAAAATTCAGCGCTCGATATACGATGGGGAGCTTTTTCGAGCATGCATGATCCCTATTTGCTGGCAAATATTGAGACACGTCCTACGGATATTCTGATCACTACCGCACCCAAGGCTGGTACGACGTGGATGCAGCAAATCCTGTATCAGATTATTAGCGGTGGAGATGATACATTTTCCTCAATATATGATGTTGTGCCCTGGTTGGAGCGACCACAGAAAAATAAAACCCGGGATGAGGTGTTGCGAGAATATGCAGCGATAAAAAATCCGCGCATCTTTAAAACACACTGTACCTATACCCAGACGCCCGGCCATTCTGATGTCAGAATCATTTTGAGTTCCCGCGATCCACGGGATTGCTGCGTCAGTTTTTATCACCATGTTATGGATATGACAGATGAGGCCAGGGCGCATGCAGGACTATCGGTGCCGGCTTCATTTGCTGATTATTTCAGACGCTGGATGGGTTTTGGTGCATGGTTTCGCAATATAAAAAGCTGGTGGCCTCATCGCAACGATAGTAATGTGTTATGGTTGCGATATCAGGATATGAAGCAAGATTTAGAGAATTCTGTCGATCAAATACTGGTTTTTTTAGATCATCAGCTACTGGAAGGGCAACGAGAGCGAGTGCTGGAATATAGCTCTTTTTCATGGATGAAAAATAATGCCGAACGTTTTACCCGCTTTAGTAACAGTGCTGAGAGCAACTTCATGCCAGGTGGCTTTATACGCAAGGGTCAGGTGGGCGACTATCAAAACCTGCTTTCACCCGCACAGGAAGAGCAAATTTTAAAAATGGCAGAAGCGGAGTTGGAACCTCAATGTCTGGATTTTCTTGAGTTGAAGCGCGCGTAGATTGATCCAGCGCTATTTTTTAAATCAATACTATAATAGAGCCTCACGGAAGCATGAATGCAGGTTTTCAAAACCGACATGACAGAGGAGGCCGGCCCTCAGGAAAAGCTCCTAAGCTAATTATTGTCTTTTTAATATTATTCATCCTCGCCATCATCATATACTGGGCGAGTGGTGGTGATATTTCTATCGAAACGTCACAGGAAGAAGGGTTGGCCGTGCGTGAACAGCCAGTGCCCGGGCCTCAGATTCGACATCCAATACCAGAGTACTTGGCCGAGAATAGCTCAAAAGTAAATATTGACGAAACAGACGGCAATATATTCTCGAAGCCCATTCCTGACTTAGACGAAAGTGACTCAGCGATACGAAATGCGCTTGAGAGGCTCACTGGAAACTCTGGTCTAATAGGGCTGTTATCACCTCAAAACTTTATCAGGAAATTTGTTATAACGGTTGATAACCTGCCAGGAAAACGGATACCCCAGCAATATCTGCCTGTTAAACGACCCGGCAGCCGCTTTAAAGTGCTTGAAGATAATGCAGAGATAACGCTGGACCAGGGAAATTACACGCGCTATAGCCAGACTATTGAACTGTTGGATGTTCTTGATAGTGAAGCTATCGTTACCCTGTATGTGTATCTTTATCCACTATTTCAAGAAGCGTATGAAGAATTAGGCTATCACGAACGCTATTTCAATGACCAAATGATTGCTGCTATAGATGACCTATTGGCAACGCCACAGATTGATGGGCCTGTAAGACTGATTCACCCCAATGCATTCTACCAATTTTCCGATCCGGATTTAGAAGCCTTATCGGCAGGTCAGAAGCTTTTATTGCGAATGGGAGCTCGTAACGCATCCAGGGTGAAGCATAAACTGCAGAAAATACGCCTGTTAATTTCGGCTAATAACTAAAAAAGTAACAACTGGTTATTTTATTAGAATCTTATTGGAACACCATTGCTTGCAGATTACCTTGAAGAAAGGTTGTCTCAGTTGGGATATCAATGTGGCGAATGATATTTTCAACTTACGATAGTTAAGTATATTATTGTTCGATCCATATGACTATATGAGGAGTTGATTTTGACGAAGAAACCTTGTCGTCCCGTTAAGGCCTATCGGAACGAAGAATTCATGAGTGGGCGTGATGCCAGATCAATACGTATTCTGTCAGAATATCATGAGCCTGCCAGCCGTTTTTCCTACCACGATATCGATGATACCATCGTGTTTATGGGGTCCGCACGACTTCTTTCGCGCGAAGATGCTGTGAAAAAACTCGAGATAGCAGAAGCTGAATGGGCTGATATTGAAAGGGCCTCTCGTGCTCTGGAAATGTCTGAATATTACGAGGCCGCGCGCCTGTTGGCATTCCGGTTTACAGAGTGGTCGAAGCTATTACCTGGAGAAAAGAACCGTTTTGTAGTCTGTACCGGGGGTGGCCCTGGTATTATGGAGGCCGCAAATCGCGGTGCCTCAGAAGCTAAGGGGATGAATATAGGATTGACTATCTCGATACCCGTAGAGGAATTTGATAACCACTATGTGACGCGGGAACTTTCATTTCACTTTCATTATTTTTTCATGCGTAAATTCTGGTTTGCCTACCTTGCAAAGGCGGTGCTGGTTTTTCCTGGCGGTTTTGGCACGCTTGATGAGCTGGCAGAACTTTTGACATTGTTGCAAACCAGGAAAATGCGAAAACATTTACCCATTGTCCTGTTCGGCAAAAAATTCTGGAAGGAAATTATTAATTTTGATGCATTAGCAAAATACGGCGTGATCGATGCCAAGGATATTGATCTGATGTTTCAGACCGACTCTATGGATGAGGCATATACATATATTACAGAACACCTGGAGCAACATGCGCTGGATGAAAAGGGTGCCAGGCTCTGAATGAGCATGTATCGTATCGCCTTTGGCCATGCAGCGATTTGGGATATAAATTGGTGGATATGCTAATTTTATTGCTGTACGCTTACACAGCAGGCGGGCCTATAGGTGTAAAAATAAAAACTGCCGTGCGATATGTATAGAGACTAAAAACAACCGGGTTCAACCTTTTTGTTTTCTAATATTGGCAGCCACGAAGGGTGTTACAGTGAACCTTGGTTTTTATATTATTTTTTTAGATCATAAATCATCATGGTAGTAACCTTTTCATCACCCTTGGTGTTTGGCTAAACAATAAAAATAATGTCGACGCCGATACTAATATGTGACGATTCCAATTTGGCGCGCAAGCAAATGGCTCGTGCCCTGCCGAAAAATTGGGATGTTGATATTTCATTTGCCAGTAATGGTCTGGAAGCGATTGAGGCCATTAAGTCTGGTAAGGGGGATGTGCTTTTTCTCGATCTCAATATGCCAGAAATGGATGGCTACGAGGTGCTGGAAGTCGTTCGTCGAGATGATTTGCCTACCATGATCATCGTCGTATCCGGCGATATTCAACCTGAAGCACATCGCAGAGTGATGAAGCTAGGCGCTCTCGATTTTATCGAGAAACCCGTTAAATCTTCGCAGCTCGAAGAAATTCTGGATAGATACGGTATTTTCTGTAAGCCCGAGTCAGGCGACCAAGCAGTAGATGATAACGACTCAGAGACCTCTGGAGAAACAGCAATTAGCTCTTTGGATTGTTACCAGGAGGTGGCCAACGTTGCCATGGGACGTGCCGCAGATCTTTTGGCCAAGTTGTTAGGGATTTTCGTTGTCATGCCAGTGCCCAAAGTGGGTATCGTGAAGAGAGAAGAATTATTTGCTACGCTTGATCAGGTATATGATGGCGATCCTGTTTCTGTAATATGCCAAGGGTTTATCGGTGCTGGAGTCGCCGGTGAGTCTTTACTTATTTTCCATAAAACCAATATTGAAGATATTGCAGAACTGCTTCATTTCCAGGGTAATATTGATAGTGCTGCAGAATCCGAGTTACTGATGGATATTGCCAGCATTCTCTTTGGTGCATGCCTGAAAGGTCTTACTGAGCAGCTGGATGTTGGTTTTAGTCAGGGGCAGCCAATCGTCCTGGGGCAGCGTACCAAGATTAGTGAACTACTCAACCGGAATCCCATGAACTGGGAGTCTATACTTATGATTGAGATGGGATGTCGGATAGAAGATAGAAATATCAATTGTAATCTTATGCTGTTGTTTTCAGCGGACTCGATCAGTTCATTGAACAATTACATTTCATTTTTGACAGAATAGATTATGGAAGCTGGAAAAATTGATATCAAGGAAATGCACTGGTATATCAACCTGTTGCAGGCTATTGATGTGGGTCTGGTTGTCATTGACAGGGAATACAATGTGCAGATCTGGAACAGCTTTATGGAGAATCACAGCAACATGCGCCCTGATGCAGTGGTTGGAAAAAATTTATTTGACCTGTTCAGCGATATATCTCCGGATTGGTTTAAACGTAAGTCTGATTCTGTTTTTCAGCTAAATTCAAGGGCATTTACTAACTGGGAGCAACGCCCATACCTTTTCCAATTTAAAAATTACCGCCCAATTACCGGTGTGGCTGAGTTTATGTATCAGAATATTACGTTTGTGCCGCTGATGTCTCTGGACGGGCAAGTGGGTCACCTCGGCCTCATCATATATGATGTCACTGATATTGCTATTGGCAAGATAGAAATTGAAAAAGCGAATACACAGTTGGAGGTATTGAGCCGCACTGACCGGTTAACCAATATCAATAACCGGGGATACCTGGAAGAGAACCTGGCAAGGGAATTCGATCGTTCAAAAAGGACATTTCAGTCCTGTAGTTTGGTTATGTTTGATATTGACCATTTTAAAAATGTCAATGATACATTTGGACACCAGGCAGGAGATCTCATTTTGGTCGAGACAGCGAACCTTCTAAAAAGTACGATACGAACAACCGATATTCCCGGGCGCTATGGCGGAGAAGAGTTTTGTACTATTTTAATAGATGCAAATGCTAAGGAAGCCATGCTGCTGGCAGAACGTCTTAGAAAGAAAATTGAGGCACTAGTGACGATTCATAATGATAACCATATTTCTTGTACCATTAGTTTGGGTATTGCAGAGGTGACTGAGGATATGGAGAATTATAAACGCTGGATTGAGTGTGCAGATCAGGCTCTCTATCAGGCTAAAAATTCGGGTAGAAACAAGACGTGTATTTATAAGTATAAACAAGAACACTAGTAGCCCGCACAATCAATATTGTAAGCTTGTCTTGTTATTAGAATAGAATATCAGGGTCTACATAGCGCCATTCCCCTGGCAATAGGAGATCCAGGTGAATGTTGCCGATGGTATGACGTATAAGGCGCAATGTTGGGAATCCTACCGCAGCTGTCATCCTTCTTATCTGCCGATTTCGACCTTCGTGCATGGATATATGCAGCCAGCAGGTCGGTATTCGGGCACGATATCTTATCGGCGGATCACGAGACCATAAGCAATCTGGCTCCGTGGTTTTATTTATCCTGACTGGCATGCTAATGCCATCTTTGAGTGTTACCCCGTTCCTCAATAGATTTAGAGATGCAGCGTCTGGATCGCCTTCTACCTGAACCCAGTAAGATTTCCAGCATTTGGAACGGGGTTTTGTGATGCGGTGCTGTAATTGTCCATCATCTGTCAATAACAACAAGCCCTCACTATCCCTGTCAAGGCGCCCCGCCACATAGACATTGGGTATTGATATATAGTCGGCAAGGTTTTCCCTGTCGTTTTTGTCAGTAAACTGGCAAAGTACCTGGTAAGGTTTATTGAAGGCAATGAGTTTTGTCATGCTGTGGCACTCTTTATGAGCGCCATCAATAATTCAGAATGAACTGTCATCCAAACAGTATAAAAACCGAATGCCTGGTTGTCGAATGCCTAATAATAGGACAATCATAGCTTGCGGTGGATAACAAAATAAAGCAGTTCCCACTTGTGCTAGCAGGCCGCTATGACTTGACTTGCGGCGTCCTGGATTGCCTGGATGAGAATTTAGTACCTACTATGCGTATCAGATAATCTCTCAGCATCTTTTTTGATGAGCCCATCCAGGATCGTTTCAGCGACACATTTTTCCCTGAAAGGCCCATATACGTTCCCGCCATGGATGGTGATGAACCAGCCAGCATTACTACCTTCTATGTTGCTTTGATAGAAAATGCTACCAATCCTGTATTGCGATTTACCTGTGATGACAGGTGCTACTGATGTTTTCATATTACTATCCTCATGATCCTCTTAATTTGCTTATCGGCACTCAGGCGCTGGTTATTAAGAAATCACCAAAGAAATCATTAGGCTGGTATATGTGGCCCACACATGAAATCTACAGGAGGGCACGTGTTGTGGACGCTATATGATATAATGTGAATTAAGA
>QIGV01000119.1 GCA_003230085.1 Gammaproteobacteria bacterium | reverse complement strand
TCATTCACAAAAAGGTGATTTTGGCCACATCCAAAGCAAAATGTGCCATCTTTATTTTCCAGTGCGCCCACCAGCTCTACCAGATCCTGATCGCCATCGTTATCAAAGTCCGCCCACGCCGTACCATGTGTATCGGCGCCAGGGTCCGCACTCCAGACCTTATCGATCACATTGACAAACTGACCATCCCGCTTGTTGCGATAAAGACTGGGCTTGCTGTTATGATTCCCCACCCATAAATCGGGCCAGCCATCGCCATCAATATCGCCCCAGGACGCCCCGTACGTTGGCCCCTCATGCATAATCATTGCGGCCTGCGTCACTTCTTCAAAGCTGATCTCCGCTACCACCTGCGCCGAAGCGCATAGGCACCCAAGAAACAGTAACCCGCGCCTGGTAAATCCAGCGCTAAAATCGGTAAGCAAGTAGCGTAAACCCGAACTAATAGTGAAGTTAATGGTCAGTTTTCTGCTCCTTTACAAGCAATATCTGGTCGACCTGTATATCATCAAGCTGCTGCACAATCCCACTGGGCCAATGTATGGTTAACTTGTCAGCTTTCAGATTTGGTCCCAGGCCAAAATGGATGCGCGCGTGATTTTGCGAAAAGCTATGCATCCCGCCACCCTGTTGCCTGACCTGCACTTTGCCTTGCGCCTCTAGAACAATCTTTGCACCAATGCCACTGCGGTTTGACGCCACACCCTGCAAATCTATCTCGAGCCAGTGATTATCATTACCCAAATTTCGAAATAATTGCTGTGGCCCATTACCAGCAAAAGGCGGGGGGCCTGCCCCGTTGGTTACAAATATATCCAGGAAACCGTCCCGATCAATGTCTGCCGTAACCGCCTGGTTCCCACGCCCCTGCCTGCTGCCCTCAGCGCCACCTGCCTGCGGCACTTTCGAAAAGTGACCACGGCCATCGTTTTCGTACAGAATGTTGGGGATGTTTTCAGTCGGCTCGGCACACACCAGGTAAAGGTCTATATCCATATCGTTATCAAAGTCTCCGGCCACAACGGATCCGCACACTGTTGTATCGTCAACAAGCGCCGTTTGATTTACGGTATATGTATTTCCACTCCTGACCAGCAGTGCGTCACTCACCCCCCCTTTTGAAGGTTTGAAACCCTGGGTTTGAAATGCTTCTATGGGTTTAGTTGATGTGATGATAAAACCGACCTGCCGAATCGAGCTTTTTAACGCCCATGATTTTGAAACCGGATCAAACCAGATAGACAGCGATTCACTATCCTCATCTGTAGAGGGCGCAGGCTCACGAACGGCCGGGGTATCTGGCGAAACTGAAATCAGTACCGGATCAGTGAATACGGACTGCCTGGAACCAATAAAAAAATCGGGCTTCTCGTTTCTTGCAGGATCCGAAGGATCCATCCAGGGGCGGTGAATCTCGAATGTAACTTCACCTTCTGTCCTGAACGATACAGACATAGGCTGACCGGACCTGCTTGCCATTTTACCCTGAAGACGCATCGCGCCGGCCTGTACCACATCCAGCACCCAGGGGCGAAACCGCGCAAAATACCATTCGGGCTGTCCATCACCATTGAAATCCTCTACAGCGGCATCCTGGACAGAACGCAAATCAGGGAATTCCATATCACGGCTTATCTCCAGGAGTTGCCTGGAATTGGTCGAATAGATACGCATAGGCTGCATGTAGGCAATGAGATCCAGACGATTGTTGCCGGACACATCAGCAAGCTGCGCAAATTCCTCGCTGACAGTTACGGCACCTGGCTTTTCTGAAAACCAGGACTCAAAAAACTCACTAATATCAGATAAAACTTCATCGGTAAATGATTGCTCCGGCTGGGGAAACCCGAGCGCTTGATTGCGCCTTACAAACCCGGTATCTGTCTGCAGAAATATCGCTGAAGGCGCTTCAGCTCTGGAATGATTCATCAGCAACAGGTCAAGCTTGCCGTCGTTATTGGCATCGATCCATAGCGGGGTTCTGCCCCGACCCAATGGATAATCCAGACCTAATATTTTGGCCTGATCGACCAATTTTCCGCGTACGTTTACATATAGGCTATTCGGGCTGATACCACGCCCGGCTCCCCCGCCGGTCGTGACTATCAGATCTTGGTCACCATCATTGTCGAAATCCGACCATGCCGCACCATGAAAGTCAGCATCAGGAAGATTACCCAGCACTCTGGAGGCCGCATCTATGAAAGTGCCGTCCTGTTGATTGAGGTATAAATTTGGCGGAATGCCATGATGGTTAGACACCCATAAATCAGCCCACCCGTCATTATTGAAGTCGCCCCAGGAAGAGGCTGCTGTCGGGCCACGAACAGATATTCCAGCCTTTTGAGAGATATCTTCAAATCTGATCGCGGCAAATCCTGGTGCAGGCAAGGCGCCTGCAAAAATAATGCTAATCAAGGCGAAAGAAATATACTGATAACTCAAGAATGACGAAGCTCTACCTCCCGCCATCACCTTAATTTGGGGCACTATTCCGTCTCCTGAGTTGCAATTTTCAAGCACCGGCGTAGACTATACTAATTAGAATAATCAAGTCAATGCAGTGGTCAGGGTCATTTTTCTGCTCCCAACACTAAAACTTAGGATGAGTCTACTGTGGCAGTGGTCAATAAGATCCTTTTACCACTCACCTTTCTACGACCCCTTTAATTCAGAATTAAATACTCCGCTTGTAACCAGGAATCATTCAAACAACATCATGAATGCACAACAATTAAAAAAACGCTGGGCACGCTTCTGGATGGGTTTTTCCGGAACAGGTCAATTTGGCCGAATGGCATGTGGCATCGCCGGGGCTTTCTCACCACCATTCTACGGGCGAGTATCGCTGGCTGGGCTAGGCACTCATGGTTACTTTGCACCCAGCGCCACCATCCATCATTCCAACCTCAAATTGGACACAAAAATATTTATTGGGGACAGTGTACTTATCTATGAAGATCACGGCAGTGGAAGCGTCACGCTTGGCTCCAGCGTACACTTGCACAGCCACACAGCGATTCAAACAGGGAAAGGCGGTTCAGTAAGCATCGGTGATAATACGCACATCCAGCCACGGTGCCAGCTTTCAGCCTATATGGGCTCAATCCATATCGGCAAGCGGGTGGAAATTGCGCCCAATTGTTCGTTTTACCCCTATGGACATGGCATGGATGCGGATCAACCCCTTAGCCAGCAACCCTTGCAGACCAAAGGCGATATCATCATCGGTGATGATGTCTGGATAGGCGTTGGCGCTATTATTCTGGATGGCGTAAAAATCGGGAAAGGTGCTGTCATCGGAGCAGGAGCTGTTGTTTCTAAAGATATCCCCGACATGGCTATCGCAGTGGGTATGCCAGCAAAGATAGTCAAATACAGGCCTGGAGCAAACGAAACAAAAGAATAATACGTCTGCTGTTAACTCAGCCATCCAGAAAGGTCACGCCCAATAAGCTTTTCCAGGCTTTGGACATCATCTCGATAAATTTCCATAAACTCCGCTTTTAGTTCCTGCGATAAAGGAGGGAGGCGAACTGAATTCAACGCCTGAATCTTTAACAGAGAATTGCGCCAAAATGGCGATTGACTCACCTTCCGCTTTGCAAGAAGCCGTTCCGCAAATTTATCCAGCTTATGAATTCTCGGGATGCCTCCCGCATTATATCTCTTTATCTCCGGCGAATATGAGGTATCAACACCGAGAAATTTCAAAATATCTTTAACCAATGCCATGCTATCCTGTTTTAGATCTTCAAACAGGTATACTTTTATCCTGGATGGATCGAAAAGATCATAATATCTTTTCAATTGCATATAATACATTGGCCCCGCCATCTCTCCTGCTTTCACACGGCTCTTTAAGCTTCTAAACCTCCCGTAAAGGTCATCATTTAATTGTCTCCTGTCCCTGATTCGCATATTGTGATCTGAGTAAAAAGCTTCAGCGGGATGCCTTAAAATTACAATAAGTTTTACTTCAGGAATGGCTTGCCTGATTCTTTCGGCAGCAATAGGGCTGCCCAAATATATGGGTGATGCCTCTCCAATGGCCTTTTCCTTACCGGCCGCTGAAAAAAGTTTTAAATAGGCTTCCATGCTGTCAATAACAGAAACCTTCTTCCCTTCCTCCTCCATTAATTCGGCTTTTTTCTCATGAGAAAAATAGTTCGGCTCTTTAATGCGACTCATGTATATTTCCGGGTGTTGGCGCAAATAATGGTACAAAGATGATGTGCCTGATTTATACGCGCCAATAATAATGAAATTAGGTAGTGTCATTTTCCAGTGCTAACTGTCTATCCTTGATTAAAAAAGTTACGCTTGCAGTAATTTATTAAGCTCTGAAAGACAGGCCTCATTCCACTGCTGCGCATAATTAAAAGCATTATCCGAAAATTCTTTTGCCTTGGCCTTGTTCATCAAGACACTCAAAACAGCATCAGAAAAATCTTCCGCTGTATCGGCAATCAAAAAATTCGCGCCTCCCCCAAAATCTAACCCTTCTGCACCAACTGAGGTTGTTACTAACGGCCTGGCAAACCCCAATGCCTCTATATTTTTTATCTTTAGCCCTGTACCCAATTGAATCGGGTTAACAACAACTGAAGCAGCCTGATACGCTTCATCCAGACTATCAAGCATGCCTAGCTTTATTACTCCGGACTGGTCAGTGATGTAATCACATATATTTCCCGCAATCGCCAGCTCTGCTTCAGGATTGCGCATCCTGATTTTGGGGAAAATATCATCGATAAAATATTTTACAGCATCAAGATTAATCTCGTTTTTAGAGCCAACATACAATATCCGATTTTGAATGCTGGTGTATGAATCACAATTGTCGAGAGGCACTACATGCCCCACGGTGATCACTTTCCGGCCAACTAACTGTTCAAAAAATGCTCTTTCCTTATTCTGGATGGCAATAATTTTATCTGCCCTTTCTAACCCTTTCTTTTCCTCGTTTCTCGTTGTAGAAAACCAGGCGGGTTTTTTATTCTGCCTCAAAAATCTTCTGTGTCTCTCAGTGAAGACATCGTGGGTATCTATTATTTTTAATACCTGATCACCAAAACATTTCAGGGCTTTTGAAAAAAATACATATTCAACAATCACCACATCTATTTTATCTTTTATGGATAATTTTTCGATTTCTCTGCTGATATTAGGGTCATACCATTCATCAATCGTAAATAAATACCCTCTCTCGATATTAAATTTTTTATATATTTTTCTCAGGTTTCTTCTTAATCCACTAGTCGCCGGGTTATAAGCGACAGTGTACAATTTATCTTCCCAGTATTCCCTCATCAATCGATTGCTACCCAACTCTCTTTCTATGAATAAAAAGAATACGTTGTGCCCCAACGCCCGCAGTGTTGATGTCAGGCTAAAAATCCTCGCCCGATTACCGGCATTTTGTGGATGTGAGGGTGTAGGCGAAATAACCAAAATATTTTTTTTCGCTTTCCCTGCCATAGTAATTACCAGACTAGGGCTTCTTTGACAACAGAGCCATCTTCAATCCCCGGGCAGTTCGCCTTGGACTAAATATTATCTGTGATAAAGCAGCGTTAATCAGTTTTCGCCAATGCAAAGAATAGCCCATCTTATCAAGCTCGAGAGTCTGGTGCTGCAGTGACTCCTGTCCTTGCAGCTTTAACAGAGACTGAGCCAATGATTGATAATATATCTGCCACAAATCGGATAACCGCTTTTGCTGTTCGGCTTCAGTCAAATAGGTTGGACCATGTTTAAGCAAAAGTTGTATATTGCTTAAAAGCTGCATATTGGCTTTCCGCCTATCTTGCGCAGTCATTGACTCTGGATTACGTCTTATATACGTTAACACCTGGTGGACAAAACCAAAATCACAATGTTCAAGATCTTTATATAGTGCGTCTACGTCTGCATTTAGATAACCTTCGCCATAGTATGGCGAACGATCCCTGATTTGTTCGGATTTTATTAACAACGACGATGGAGATAGAAATAAATAGAGCTTACCAAGCAGGGTAAGACGACAAAGTTCCTGTCCACTGATCAGTGGACTGGGATATGGTATGCCATCACACCGCACCTTGGCTCCTGCCAGGCTGTAGGCGCCAATCACACCTGCACTGGGATACGCCTCGGCGAGGCTTACCATGCTTGAAAGACATTCAGGAAACAAAAAGTCATCGGCTTGCGCAATTTTACAGTACTTGCTGTCTGGAGAAATTTTCTGGAATGAGATGTTATGGTTTCGAATAACATCCACAAACACTTCATTATTATGAATCCGAATACGGTTATCCCTGTCCGCGTACTGCCGTGCTATTTCCAGCGTCCCGTCAGTGCTGCAATTGTTGATTATTGTGTATTCCCAATGCTGGTATGTCTGCGCCAGAATGCTTTCAATGCACTCTTTCAGATATGCCCCACCGTTATAGACGGGGGTAATGATACTGACAAGCGGTTCGGGTTCTGGCATAAGATTCTCAAATTTACTCTGCAAGGGCCCTTTAACAGGCGCTGGGGTAGAGATATTTTTATTTTTCCCTCGCCCTAAAAACAACGCGCCACCGTTTTAAACGGCAAGCTCCGGAAGCGAGATATTTTTATAACGACTCTAGACTGTAAATAGTTCCCACCATCCTGCATCAGGCATGGAAAGACGAATATTGCAGGAACAGGAAGATTATTCAGATATTTTCTTTGAATTTTTCTTGGCTTCCTGGATGTCAGAAACAACGTCATCCTGAAACCCTTGATACATACTCACGGGAAGTATGCCGCCCACAGTTTTATCGCGAACTACGTCATGTATAAGATCGGCATCAATAAACTCTTTCTGTTCTGCAAATCCACAAACCAGGGCTGTATCACACAGAACATTAATTAAGCGGGGCGTCCCCTTAGTATAATAATGTACGGCAACGCAAGCAGTTGCTTCAAAAAGATCAGGAGCGCCGCCAGCTACTACAATGCGATGCCTGATATATTCACAAGTCCCCTTAATATCCAGAGTATCCAGGTGATAGTCAATGGCAATTCGCTGCGCAAACTGTTCCAGCTCAGGACGTCTCAGCATGTCCCTTAACCCAGGCTGCCCTACCAGCACGATCTGCAATACCTGGTCTTTATCGGCATTAATATTGGCCAGCATTCTGAGTTCCTCGAGAGCCTCAGGGCTGAGATTCTGCGCTTCGTCGATAATGAGTACCGTCCGTCGCCCACCGCCATATTCCTTAGCAAGAAATTCAGCCAGAAGCTGGTACATTTCCACCTTATTCTTACCGCTGTATTCCAGACCGAAAGCGAGCATTACCCACTGCATCAGTTCTCCAAATGACTGATGTGTATTGGATACTAGTCCAACGGTTACCTCATGGTCCAGCTCCAACTGGGAAAGTAGCTGTCTGATCAGCGTTGTTTTTCCCGAACCGATTTCACCAGAAATCACTGTAAAACCGGCTTGATTCATCATGCCGTACTCAAGCATGGATAACGCTTGCCGATGCCCACTGCTCAGGAATAAAAATCCCGGGTCCGGCAGCAAAGAGAATGGTTTTTCTATAAATCCGTAATATGTCTGGTACATGCGCCTACTAAAACCCTTTTACAAAAAACATGACTGCTAACCAAAAAAATACCGTCAGTAATAACCCTCTCCCAGGGAGACATCTTCTGACTTATTCAGGACTGTCCCAAGGAGCTCGACATCCTTTAATAATTCAATAGCCCGCGTAATCTCCTCTGATGTACTCGCCCCTTCCTCAATGACAAAAAGCATCGCATCCACATTGGGGGCGAAAACCATCACATCATCGGTAAGTAACATCGGCGGCAGGTCAAAAATCACCAGTCGTGAAGGGAAATTCGCCTTGATTTCATTCAATAACCGTTGCATCCTGGCTGAGGAAATAATCTCGGACGAGTTGGCAAACGGCATATTCCCAGGCAGGAGAGTGATTTTCCCGATATCAGGCTCAACCAGAATCTCGCTAAAACTAACTGCCCCTTGCAGGTAGTCACTGATGCCCACCTCGGGCCAGAATCCGAAATAGCTATGAAGGCTTGGCCTGCGCATATCCAGATCGACCAGGACAATGGACTGCGCGACATCCATCTTTGCCAAACCAACAGCCAGGTTTATGGCAGTCAGGGACTTTCCTTCTCCTGCGTTGGCACTGGTGATGCCCAGTGTATTCCATCCATGAGCGCGCATTTGCTGCCAAACACGCGTACGCAACACCTTGTATGCGTGAGAACAAGAATCATTAATACCATCGATGGTGATCCGGTTTTCCCTTAGCGTATCCGGCGAAATCTGGATTTTACGGCTCTGAATCTCCCTGCCCCGCAACGATTTATCTGCGTGCTGTCTATAGCCAACCACAGTCTCGCGCTCCTCGCGGGCTCTTTTCACAGCTTTTGTTATACGATCCATATCCCTTTTTCCCTAATACCTTTCCCAGCGTTTACTTGCAAATCTATTCACTCTGTAGTGCCAGTATTATCTAACATTATTGACCAAATTGTATCTACTGGCATCCAGAAAAAATGCGCTAGTAATATTATCAATAATAATAGAATCACGGGTAGCCCAATGGCCCATCGCCTGCTATTCCGTCTGCGCAGCAGATCCTGCCTATTTTCAATGCGGGGGATTACCGATAGGGGTGGCGCTTGCAACAAGCGGGTGACTGCTTTAGCCCCGCGAATCGTTCGGTCCATAAACTCCCTGAATGCAGCGAAAATAACCCCCCCAGCCAAAGAAAGGACCGTGCCCAGCAATATTATCCCCGGACGGTCTGGCTCTATCGGCATTGATGGCAACTCTGGTGGATCAATAATCGAAAAACGCTCTCCCATGCTGTCTCGTTCCAGCTTTTCGCTAACCTCGGCCTGGAGTTGGTTCTGTTTGATTTCTTTATATTTTTTAATCGCATTGTCGTAATCACGCCGCAGAATCAGCCATTCTTGTTCAACACCGGGAATTGCCAGAATTCGCTTTTCGTACAAATCCAGCTTTTCTCGCAGGCGCGCTCGCCTCTCCTGTTCCGCCGTAATATTGATTTTGACGCCATCCAGCTGGGTTTGAACTGCTATATAGGGAGGATTATCAGGCTTTATAGAGATGTCATCTTGCAACTCTGATTCTGCAGGCAGTTCTTGTATGGCCTTATTCAAGGTGGCCAGTGTATTTTTCAGCTTGATCACATCTGGGTGACCTTCTGAATAGCTTTCCAGGGCTCTACTCAACTTGGTCCGCACCTCCAGAATCTGCTTTTCCAGGTTACCCCTGTTGTCTGTGTCTCCGGCTTGCCCCTTAAGAAACTCAATCTCACGCTGCATTCTTACCACATCGGGATGATCTGGGGAATAGAGCGCCGAAGCGTGGAGATATTCGGCCTTTAAATCTTCCAGACGCTGCTCGGGACTCTCAGCCGTATAGGGCTCCAGTTGGGCCAGCTGTGTCTCCAGCGTCATTTTACGTTCTTCCAGCGTATATAACTGGCGTTCTACCGTCTCTAATTCCCTGCCGGTGCGGTCCAACAGGCTCATATTCATATCCAATTGCTGCGGGAGACGGCCAATATTTCTTTCCTTGAAATCAGCCTGTGTGGCTTCAAGCTTGGATATTTCTGCGCCCAGCCTGCTGGCCTCCTCAGCTAGAAAGTCCGAGGTAACCTCTGCCTTCTGGGTACGCATTCTTATATTTTCCTGCAGGAAAAGAGCAATCAGTTTTCTTGCGACCTGCTGGGTAACCTCGGGATTATCTGCCTTGAATGAGATATCAAAGGCAATGGTTGCTTTGCCTGCTTTACTCCTGCTCGGATCATATACATCGGCGCTGACCATATTGACGCTGATATTTTCACGAGCGCGCAGAACCAGCAGAGTTTTATCAACGCGCCCCCGATCTTCCGGGTACAGGTTGTTTTCCTCGATGATTCGCCACATATTTTCGCGTGTCATGACCCGCTTACTAATCACCTGGATGCGCTCCGAGGCATAGCTGGCCACGGTTGAGGGTACCAGATCTTGCGGAATTTCCTGCTGCTCAATCAGGATTGTTCCCGTTGACTGATAAACAGACGGAAGCCCAAAAGCCAATACCAGGGTGGCCAATAAAATGAGCGAGAATGGAATGATGATACCCATTTTCCGTCGGCGGATAATCGCCAGGTAATCATCCATACTAATATCATTGCTAACCATTGATGTATTATCGCCCATACAGGATCAAACTTAATTTACAATACCTAGGCAATGATGCAAAAACATTATTTTTCCCGTTTGTTATTCTGTTCATCATTCGCTTACCAGGCATAGATAACATTTAGATATACCGCATTATTGTTAACGGACCGGCTATCGGTTTTACGTTTTTGACGAGTAAATCTGTAGGCACCATCGACTCGCCATTGGCGCGTTAGGTTTTTTGTCAGCATTGGCCTTATAACGTAGTACCACCTATCCCTGCGAGACGTCGCCCCTCCTCCAACAGTTTCATTCTTGAAATACCGGCCTGACAAGGAAAAGGTCAGTGTAGGCTTAATGCTATGCCGAAAACGTAAATCAAAACGGTCACTTTCAAGGACACTACCAGTGCTGCTCGGCAGTAGCCGCCGCTGCCACAGCAATTGATAACTAGTCGCCTCAAAAATATTTTGGGTAATACTTGCCCTATAGATAGGGCTTGTTGAATTGTCATCAGTAGAGCCTATTCGAGCTTCGGTATAGCGCATACCAGCCTGAAGCAGGCCACTTAGCGTCTCGGTAAAATCATGCTCTATTGTCCCCGTAGCGGAGTAATTTTTGGTTTTGTTGTTGACATCCGGCGCTTCGTATTCAGCATATCCTCCGGAAATACCCGCCACAGTTCGCTGTGTCATACTTCTTTTCAGGGCAACACGACCACTGTGCGTTCTATTATCAACCAGGGTATTCAGTCCTGTGTCACCATTGTACGAGACATCATATAGCGTGTAGTCCAGCACCAGGTAACTTCTCTGCGTAAGACTGCGGCTCCAGGATGGCATCAGGCGTAGCCGGTTACGACGCGCATCATTATCAGCACCCTGATCCGGGTCTGGGATGACACCAGACAGGCCAGGTGCACTGCCTGGCCCTGGCGGCAAACTGCCACTGCCACCGGAAACAGGGGTCAGGGTAGTATCACTAAAGAGAATCCCCGTCAGCTCCCATTTCGAACGAGGCGTCTGCTGATAGCGCGAAAGTATAGTGAATCTCTGAATATTCCTGTTTTTGACTTCATTCTTTGTATATTTCGTGTACTGGAGCTGCGCCCCTATCCAGGTATTGCTCAAACGAGTTTTCGCTTTTATATCCAACTTAGGCGCCAGTGAAGTCCCCCACACAGCATCATGCTTAGTAGTCGTAGTCCGAATATTGGTATTATATTCCGACCCAATGCGCAAGGATGGATCAAATGACCACTCTGTTGCACCACTCACAGCCTGTGATACGACTAAGAAGCAGCAAAACAGAATTATCAATCCCCATGAATTTATCAGTAGTTTCTTCATATTAGTTAGCCAGCAACCCGTCAATATTTATAGGTTTCAACAGATTTTCGGCTGTTACCGAAGAACCATTACCGGGGAACCTGCTTAAGGCACCAAAACCACATCTCCGCTTCTAAGCAAGATATTCTGCTCCAGTTTTTTGCCCTTTTTGAAGGCGCCGTATTCGAAGGGGATAATGATGTTTTTTCCATTTTTTCGCCGCAGGATCTTGATGTCATTTTCAGAGGCAAAAGCGGTCAATCCCCCGGCTAGCGCCAGAGCCTGTATCACATCCATTTGCCGCCCGACGGTATATTCCCCTGCCTTTTTGACCTCGCCAATCATATAGATCTTCAGCGCTGCAACCTTGGCGACTACGACGGTAACAACAGGGTCCGGAATGTATTTTCTCAACCATTCTGTGATTTCCCTGCGGATCTGGTCTGGCGTCTTGCCTCCCGCCTGAATATCGCCAATCAGAGGAAAGGACAGTTTACCGTCAGGTCGGATGAGAACCGACAAACTGAGGTCTTCTTCTTTCCAAACCGAGATATCCAGGGTATCCTCAGGCCCGACCAGATAGCCGTCAGGACCCACGTTCCCCCCAGCCAGACTCGCAGCGGTCGAAACCGCACTGAATGACATTAATAATATCACTGAAATCAAAAAGTAAATTCGCATATACATTTTATCCGCCCTTCCCTTGTTCTCCGCCAGCAATCAATCAGGCTTAGCTGGCCAGTAAAACCAAATCTTTTCAATTGTAACCCGTATACCAGGCTGACTCAATCTCAATGAAATCTAAAAAAGACATGCCTCGCCAAACTGATACAGGCACACAAAAGTGGTGTCGTTTCGCCTAATTGTTTATGCTATGGCGCTTTAATCATTATATAGAGCTAAGCTGCCACCTATGAACATCACTATCTTTGGATCCGGATACGTAGGTCTGGTCACCGGAACCTGCCTGGCCGAGGTAGGCAATCACGTTATCTGCATCGATATCGATGAACAGAAGATCGAGATGTTGAAAGGTGGTCATATCCCCATCTTTGAACCAGGGCTGGAAGGTCTGTTGGCTGATAATATCAAATCCGGTCGCCTGGAGTTCACCACTGATATCGCCAGAGGCGTCGAACACGGCCTGTTTCAGTTCATTGCCGTCGGCACTCCGCCCGATGAAGATGGCTCTGCTGACCTACAGCATGTCCTTGACGTCGCCCGATCTATCGGCCAACACATGAATGAATACCGCATCATCGTCGATAAATCTACTGTACCTGTCGGCACGGCTGACAAAGTCAGGGAAATCACACAAGCGGCGCTCGACAAGCGGGGCAAAAATCTTGAATTTGATGTCGTCTCCAATCCGGAGTTCCTCAAGGAAGGCGCCGCACTGGATGATTTTATGAAACCTGACCGTATCATCATCGGGACCGACAATCCCCGCACGACAGAATTGCTGCGCGCCCTCTATACCCCCTTTAACCGCAGCCATGAACGTGTCATACCCATGGATATCCGTTCTGCTGAACTAACCAAATACGCCGCCAATGCCATGCTGGCAACAAAAATCAGCTTTATGAACGAACTGGCCAACCTGGCGGATAGACTGGGGGCAGACATTGAGAAGGTACGTATTGGCATCGGATCAGATCCTCGCATTGGCTATCACTTTATTTATCCGGGCTGTGGCTATGGCGGCTCCTGTTTCCCAAAAGATGTGAAGGCCCTGGCATATACCGCTAAAAATATTGGTTATCATGCAGAGCTGTTACAGGCTGTTGAGAACGTGAACAATCGTCAGAAGAACATATTATTTCAGAAAATCAGCGCGCACTTTAGTGGTGACCTGGAAGGTCGGACGTTTACGCTGTGGGGCCTATCCTTTAAACCCAATACTGATGATATGCGCGATGCTCCCAGTAGGGCCCTGATGGATAGTCTCTGGGCT
>QIGV01000055.1 GCA_003230085.1 Gammaproteobacteria bacterium | reverse complement strand
ATCATGGCAATGCTGAGCAAATGTGTGACCCGTCTACCGGCCAGCCCCACACGGCCCATACCATCAATCCTGTACCGCTGATCTATGTCGGACGGCAGGCCGAGATGAGAAAAGGTGGCGCGCTTTCTGATGTCGCGCCGACTATGTTATCGCTCATGGGAATAGAGACACCGCCGGAAATGGAAGGCAGGACATTGGTCTCATTGAGTAAAACCTGATTAGCCTGGCTTTGTGCTGTGAGTTATGACCTGGTCATCGATATCATCCCCCGGAAAATAGCTTTATTGTTGATTCTCGTGACCGCCATTGGCGGTGCCTCCCCAGTCTATGCTGGTGAAAACATCGCGATCAAGGCAAACCAGGAGTCAGAACAGGCCGTCAGGCTGGAGGCCTTACGAAAAAAGATTCAACACCTGAAGTCTTCTCTAAATAATACCCGTGGCAAGCAGCGGACGTTGCGACAACAACTGAAATTGACCGAGACTGAGATCGGCAGACTCAGTCTGTCTTTACAAGTGACCAATCAACAGTTACGTCACCAGGGCAGGGAGTTGAAACGACTCAAAAGCCGGTATCAAGTGCAGCAAAAGGCGCTGTTCCAACAACGTAAGGCACTCAAACAGCAGATTTTGACCGGCTATTCCATGGGGCGGCAGGGATACCTGAAAATTATTCTCAACCAGCAGGATCCGGCGCAAATCGGACGTACCCTGGCCTATTACGACTATTTTAATCGGGCCCGGGCCACACAGATCAACCGGATAAATCTCCAGCTAGAGGAAATAAGCAATCTGGAGCAGGAAATATCGCGTGATACGGCACGCTTGAAGACATTGTCCGATAGGCAAAAAAGCCAGATGACAGAAAAGGAGAGGCATCGTCGTCAACGCCAGGAGGTTCTGGTGAAGCTGGATAAGGACATACTCACCAAGTCACAACGGTTGAAGGTCTTTCTTCAAGATGAGCAGAATTTGGTTAAGCTATTGACTCAACTACAGGCGGCATTGTCCGATATTCCTCCTGATGCTGGTGAAGACAGCCCTTTTCCGGCTTTCAAAGGACGCTTGATCTGGCCCGCAAAGGGTAGAGTAAGCGCCCACTATGGCGCCAGAAGGCAAAATACCGGAAAGCTTAAGTGGCAGGGTGTGATGATCAGTGCGCCTGAAGGCGAAGAAGTCTACAGCGTTCACCAGGGTCGCGTGGCGTTTGCCGACTGGTTACGTGGGTTTGGTCTGCTGGTCATTATTGATCATGGAAAGGGGTATATGAGTCTGTATGCTCACAATCAAAGCCTGTATAAGAGTGTGGGTGAGTGGGTTGCGCGTGGTGAAGTCATTGCGACTGTTGGTAATAGCGGCGGTCAGGCTGAGTCGGGGCTATATTTCGAGATCCGGAACAAGGGCAAGCCTGTCAACCCTATTAAGTGGCTGCAAGCCACTAAATAATCGAGTTGATAAGCTGCTTTTTAGATGCCAGGGTATATTTCTGGTAGAGTATTGTATTAATGTTTATTTTTTTGGCAGGCTGTAGGAATACTCAGACTATATTCGCCGGGTATCAGGGGGAAACACCGAATAATATTCGGAGTTACGATAGTGTGTGTGAGATACGACAGCATTCCGGTATCTGCTGAATCAGATCGGCAAACATGGAGTTTATATGAAGTCAACGACCCGTAATTTCTTGATTTTGAGCTTGGGATTGGTCCTGGGTGTTTCATTGTCACTGGGACACAGTGTTTTCGCAGACCGCGAAAATACCAATTTTGGCCCACTTCCATTGCAGGAGTTGCGTACATTTACGGATGTCTTCGCAAATATTAAGGCTAATTATGTCGAATCGGTAGAGGACACGGAATTGCTTGAAAGTGCTATCCGCGGCATGTTGTCAGGTCTGGATCCTCATTCGGCATACCTGGATAAGGAAGATTATAAAGAACTACAGGTCGGCACGACGGGTCAGTTTGGTGGCTTGGGCATAGAAGTGGGTATGGAGGACGGTTTCGTCAAGGTCATTGCACCGATTGATGATACGCCAGCGCAGCGAGCGGGTGTTGCTGCGGGAGACCTGATCGTCCGTCTTGATGATACGCCGGTAAAGGGGCTGACCCTGAAAGATGCAGTGGAGATTATGCGCGGAGAGCCGGATACCGATATTGTATTGACCATTGTCCGTGAAGGTATGGACAAACCGCTCAAAATTAAAATAACACGGGCAATTATCAAGGTAACCAGTGTTAAGCACCGCTTGCTGGCGCCAGGATTCGGGTATGTCCGTATTACCCAGTTTCAATCCAATACCTCTGAGAATCTTCTCAATGCTATCGATGAGTTGAAAAAAGAAAATGATGGTCAATTGCAGGGACTGGTGCTTGATCTGCGCAATAACCCGGGTGGCGTACTCAGTGCTGCAGTAGATGTATCGGATGCTTTTTTAGAGAAAGGTATGATTGTCTATACCAAGGGTCGTGCCGATGATTCTGAAATAGAATTCAAGGCGACTCCGAAAGATGTGTTGGACAAGGCGCCGATTGCAGTTTTAATCAATGTAGGTTCTGCGTCAGCCTCTGAAATCGTAGCCGGTGCGCTACAGGATCACCGGCGGGCTATCATCATGGGAAGCAAGTCCTTTGGTAAAGGCTCGGTGCAGACGGTATTGCCCATGAAAAATGGTGCTGCTCTGAAATTAACAACAGCCAGATATTACACACCCTCTGGCAGATCTATTCAGGCTGAAGGTATTATCCCTGATATTCAGCTGGGGCATGTCAAGGTAACTGCACTGGAGAAGAGTGAATTCGCGCCTATCAAGGAAGCGGATTTATCAGGCCATCTTGAAAATGGTGCAGCAGAGAAGAGCGCTGACAAGGTTGAAGATCCTGAGGAATTAACGGATGAAGAAAAGCGCAGTCAATTATTGAATGAAGACTACCAGCTTTATGAAGCGTTAAATCTTCTCAAAGGGATACAGATTTTACGTAGAGATTAGGGAATCTTCTGAGGCTGTCACAGGGCAGTATCTAGCATGCTTGTGTTTTTTGGCGAGGGCGGGTATTCTCTTGCGCTGACGTCATCACATGCAGTTCGTGGTGACCCAGGCAACGAAAGGCGAAAATAAAAATTTATATGATCGCGCGCTTAGTCGTTTGCTATATGACGATAGTGTTTGCATGCCAGGTAGTGGCAGAGGATCGCACCCCCCTAAAATACGCCGGTAATCTAGACCGGCCGGTAATCAGCATCATCATCGATGATATGGGCGAGCGTTACGCGCTGGGTCGCCATGCAGTCAAAATACCTGCACAGCTGACCTATTCTTTCCTGCCCCATACCCCTTATGCACGGCATCTGGCCACACTGGCACATCAACTGGACAAGGAAGTGATGTTGCATATCCCGATGGAGACGCAAGACCATCGCCATCTGGGCCGCGGTGGTCTGAGACCCGATATGCCTCATCGGTTATTTATCAATAACATTTTAAATTGTCTGGCATCAGTCCCCTATGTTCGTGGTATCAACAACCATATGGGGAGCTATCTGACACAGGATCCAAAATCCATGCGTTGGCTGATGGAAGAAATTACCCGCCAGGGCTCGCTGTATTTTATTGACAGCCATACTACCAAATACAGCATTGCCCATCAGGTGGCCAATGATTATCAATTGCCGGGATTTCAGCGAAATGTTTTTCTGGATAATGTACGTGAGCCGCAGGCTATCGCCCGTCAATTTCAGCGCCTGCTTTCCATTGCACGTGATCAGGGTGTGGCGCTGGCGATTGGGCACCCCCATCCAGAAACCCTGGCCTTTCTTGATAGCGCGCTTCCCCTGCTGGAAGAACGAGGCATTGTCTTGTTGCCGGTCTCTGAGTTGATTGAACGAGCACAGTACCTGAAGACCCGCCAGCTTAGGCCTATATTGGCCAGACGTTCGGTTGAATTCGGGGAATCAAAAGCCGAAAATTGAGACACAAACAGAAATCGCGAGGATGCTGATATGGTGGTGTTGATACCGCTCGCTCAGGGTTGTGAAGAGCTTGAAGCTGTTACCGTGATTGATTTGTTAAGGCGGGCAAACATCAAGGTCGTTACAGCCGGGCTGGACAGTGATCCGGTACAGGGCAGTCGGGGTACAGTGTTGATACCGGATACCACCCTTGATGAAGCTCTGCAAGATGATTATGACATGGTCGTGTTGCCGGGTGGTCTGCCGGGAGCGGATCATCTCGATCAGGATCCGCGCATCCACGAGTTGTTACTGAAAATGGCCGAGCGCGACCAATATATCGCTGCCATATGCGCTGCGCCCAAGGTGCTGGCTAATGTCGGCCTTCTGAATGGCAAGAATGCCACCGCCTATCCGGGTACCCTGGAGAAAATGACCCTGCAGGATGTCGCGCTTAAGTCTGATGCGGTAGTCAAAGATGGTAAAATCATTACCTCACGAGGGCCGGGAACCGCCATGGATTTTGCATTGGAATTAATCGAAACGCTGGTCGGTGCGGAAAGCCGGTCTGAAGTTGAAGCGGGTCTGCAACGGACCTGATTAGCACACATCAAGCCCCTCGCCCCGGACGGACGCTGAACAGTATCAAAATGCCTGCGCCAGCCAGCAACCATCCCAGGACAGGGATTGCAGCCAGTGAAAAATCTCCTTGCACATACAAACTACTGATCATTACGGCACTGATTAGCAGGGCTGCGCCGCAAATAGTGGCATAGGTGCGACGACTGGCCTTGTGGATTTCCGTACGAATGTTCTCCAGTTCCCTGGACTTGAATTCAACGGACAGAGTACCTTCATGAATTTTTTCCAGTGCCTCGTTAATGAGTAAAGGAAGATGGGGCAACTTCTCCAGGATCTGGGGGCTCGTTTTGTAGATGGCTTTCATGAAGGCCTTGGGACCAATATGATCCGCAGTCCAACGTTCCAGAAAAGGCTTGGCCGTCTGCCACAGGTCTAGCTCAGGGTAGAGCTGACGTCCGAGGCCTTCGATATTGAGCAGGGTTTTTTGCAGCAGTATCAATTGTGGCTGTATCACCATATTGAAGCGGCGCGCGGTCTGGAACAGATGCAACAACAGGCGGCCAAATGAAATATCTTTCAATGGCCGTTCAAAAATCGGTTCACATACACTACGAATCGCTGATTCAAATTCATCGATACGCGTGTTTTCAGGCACCCATCTGGATTGCACATGCAGCTCTGCCACGCGGTGATAGTCACGGTTGAAAAAGGCCAGGAAGTTCTCCGCCAGGTAACGCTGATCTTCAGGGTTGAGAGTGCCCATAATGCCAAAATCTACTGCGATATACTGGCCTTCGGGGGAAACGAAAATATTACCGGGGTGCATGTCGGCATGAAAGAAATTATGATGGAATACCTGGGTAAAAAATATTTCCACGCCTCGTTCAGACAACTGCTTCATATCAATACCTTGCTGTTTTAGGGCAGCGATATTACCAATGGGGGTGCCGCTGATGCGCTCCATGACCATGACTTGTTTACGTGTGTAGGGCCAGTAGACTTCCGGGACGTAGAGGATTTCGGAAGAGGCAAAATTACGCCGTAGTTGTGAGGCATTGGCGGCTTCACGCACCAGATCCAGTTCATCAAAGATGGTTTTTTCATATTCGAAAATAACCTCGCGCGGACGCAGTCGATGACCTTCTGACCAGTAGCGCTCTGCAAGGTCAGCCAGAATATAGAGCAGGCTAACATCGCGACGGATGACACCGGCAATGTTCGGGCGCACGACCTTGACGATGACCTCACGACCATCATGCAGTCGTGCCGCATGAACCTGGGCAATGGATGCCGATGCCATCGGGGATTCATCAAATTCCGCAAACATATTATTAACGTTGTCACCCAGAGATTTTTCGATGATATTGCGGGCTATATGGCCTGGAAAGGGAGGGACGTCATCTTGCAGCCGTGCCAGTTCGTCGGCAATATCCCCCGGTAGCAGGTCGCGTCGGGTGGAAAGAATCTGCCCGAATTTTACAAAGATAGGGCCCAGGTCTTCCAGAGCGCTGCGGATACGCACGGCGCGTGGTTCACGTTGCTGGCGCAACCAGTTCCAGGGGGCAAGATAGAGTAGATAGCGTACAGGTCTGAACAGGTGGGTGGCGAAAATGATTTCATCGAGCCCGTGCTTGACCAAAATGCGGTTGATTTTCAGCAGTCTGATTAACTGTCCAGGACTTATCACGCGTCTTCCTTCTGAGACTTCGCTTCTATATCGGTATCTTTATTTCCCTGAATTTTTTGCTGTATGCGTAGCATGCGCTGCTCTAAACGGTCGGTATCATTTCTCAGTACATTCACCGCGGATAAAAATGAATCGATTTCATGGGGGTGGGCCAGGTATCGGCCCTCTTCCAGGAGATATTCACCGATATCCTGTTCAAGGTTTTCCCGGCTTGCGTGCCCCCACTGAATGAATGACCGAGCAACATTACCCGTCTGATGTGCGACGACATCACCCACCAGGTGTGATAAATGTTCCTCCCAATCAATATCAATGTCCTGCAACAAACGCTGGAACTGACGCCCGGTCTCGATGTCCCCGGAAATTTCCAGATCTCCGCCCAGGACAGCATTATTGTTTTTGGCAATGCCGGCATTGAGTAAGGCAAGCGGCGTGCCTTTAAGTGTCGTATCAATTTTATTCTCGCTGGATGGTTCAACATGCAACCTGGCATCTGACACGCTGATATAAAACAGGATATCGAGACCCTGCAGTTCGACGGCGATAACCTTGCCCGTGAATGAGACGAGTTTCTTGCGAGTGTCTGGGTCGAGGGCAAGATAAGAATTGATGGCGGTATTGAGTGCCGCAAAGGCGCCATCATTGATAGTTTCCGATATGGCCATCCTAGTACTCTTTACAGCTTGTAGCCATGATGCAAGGCGACAATCCCGGTCGAGAAATTGTGATAATCACAATTCTCGAAGCCGGCTTCCTGCATCATTGCGCGCAGGGTTTGCTGGTCAGGGTGCATGCGAATGGATTCAGCTAAATAGCGGTAGCTGTCGCTATCATTTGTAATGATTTTGCCCAGTCGGGGCAGTACATTAAATGAGTAGAAGTCATAGATTTCACTGAGGACAGGCACGCGGGTTTTAGAGAATTCCAGGATCATCAGGCGACCGCCAGGTTTCAGAATTCTGTGGAATGTCGACAGGGCGACTTCCTTGTGGGTTACATTACGTAGCCCAAAGGCAATGGTAATGCAGTCAAAGGTGTTGTCATGAAACGGCAGGGTTTCCGCGTCAGCCTGAATATATGAAATGTTTCCAATAATGCCCTGGTTGATCAGGCGGTGACGCCCTTGACCGAGCATACTGGCGTTAATGTCTGTGGCGATGACCTGGCCTGCCGATCCTACCTGGCGAGCCAGGCGCGCACTAAGGTCACCAGTGCCCGTAGCGACATCCAGGACGGTTTGTCCAGCCTTAATGTGACAGTGTTGTATGGTCAGCCATTTCCACAGGCGGTGAATCCCGAACGACATGACATCATTCATGACATCATAGCGGCCCGCAACAGAATCAAATACCTGTGAGACACGTTGCTTCTTCGTGTCTTCGGCAACTTTCTCATAACCGAAATGAGTGGTTTTTGTCTTGTCCATTTATGCCTCGTTCAGCGGTTGCTTTTTGCGCTGTTGGCCTGCCTGTTCAAGACGCTCCAGATAAGTTTGCCAGAGATGCGTTTGATTGCTGCCGAGTCTGTAAAGCACCGGCCAGGAAAACAGTCCGGTATCATGGCCATCATCAAAACAGAGGCGGACAGCGTAGCTGCCGACTGGTTCAATGGCCGTGATATTGACGTCTTGCTTACCGACTTGTAATATCTCCTGCCCTGGACCGTGACCCTGTACCTCAGCAGAGGGCGAGTAGACTCGCAGATACTCACAAGGCAGATCAAAGTGACTGCCATCATCAAATATTACCTCAAGGACGCGCGATTTTTGGTGCAGGCGTATATTGGTTGGCTTCGGGTTTCCTGATTTTGAGGTCATGGGCGGCTAGCTGTGGTTAGAGTATATAACGGCTAAGATCTTCATCCTGGACCAGTTTGTCCAGATGCGCATTGACATATGCAGCGTCAATGACAGCTGTTTTGCCGGACATGTCAGGGGCTTCAAAAGACAGTGTTTCCATCACTCGTTCTATTACGGTATGCAGACGGCGGGCGCCAATATTTTCTGTCCGCTCATTAACCTGCCAGGCAATCTCTGCAATGCGGGCGATCCCGTCCTCGGTAAACTCGATTCGCAGATCTTCGGTATTCATCAGTGCCTGGTATTGCTCGGTCAGCGAGGCGTCTGTTTCGGTCAGGATGCGAACAAAATCATCCACAGTCAAGGCTTCCAGTTCTACCCTGATGGGTAGCCTGCCCTGGAGTTCGGGTATCAGATCGGAAGGTTTACTGAGATGGAAAGCGCCGGAAGCAATAAAAAGGATATGATCGCTGTTTACCACGCCAAATTTTGTGGTGACTGTACAGCCTTCCACCAGGGGGAGAAGATCACGTTGTACCCCCTCCCTCGAAACATCAGGTCCATTATGGTCTGAACGGCGTGCAATTTTGTCAATTTCATCAAGAAACACGATGCCGTTTTGCTCAAGATTATGCAGGGCGTGGGTCTTGATTTCCTCCTCATTGATCAGTTTTGAGGCTTCTTCATCACGCATCAATTTGTAGGCTTGCTTGATCGGCAGATGGCGTTTTTTGGTGCGATTGCCGGCCATATTCTGAAACATGCTGCTGAGCTGGCTGCTCATTTCCTCCATACCCGGTGGCGTCATGATCTCCACACCGACGGGCGCGGCGATCAGTTCCACTTCTATTTCACGATCATCCAGTTCCCCTTCGCGGAGTTTTTTGCGGAATTTTTGCCGTGTAGACGACATGTCATCCGATCCTTTGTTTTCCCCCTCGGTACGAGCAGAGGGTAGCAGGATATCCAGAATGCGTTCTTCGGCCAAATCCTCAGCGCGATGACGGACTTTCTCCATCTCAGATTCGCGGGTCATTTTAACGGAGATGTCTGCCAAATCCCGGATGATCGACTCAACATCGCGCCCGACGTAACCGACCTCAGTAAATTTGCTGGCCTCGACTTTAATAAAGGGCGCATGGGCCAGCTTGGAAACCCGGCGCGCAATTTCCGTCTTGCCCACACCAGTAGGCCCAATCATTAAAATGTTTTTGGGCGTTATTTCGTTGCGCAGTTCCTCGGCAACATGCATGCGCCGCCAGCGATTGCGTAGTGCAATGGCGACTGCTCTTTTGGCGTTATGCTGCCCGATAATATGTTTGTCCAGTTCCTGGACGATCTCACGAGGCGTCATTTCAGACATGGTAGATTATTCACCTAATTCTTCGATGGTTAGATTTTTATTGGTAAAGACACAGATATCCGCTGCTATGGCAAGCGACTGCTCAACAATGGTACGCGCGTCCATTTCTGTATTTTCCAGCAGGGCGCGGGCAGCTGCCTGAGCGTACGGCCCTCCTGAACCAATAGCCATTAGACTGTTTTCCGGTTCAATCACATCACCATTTCCTGAGATAATCAGGGAGGACTTTTCATCAGCAATAGCCAGTAGGGCCTCGAGGCGCCTGAGTATGCGGTCAGTGCGCCAGTCTTTGGCCAATTCGACCGCAGCTCGCATCAGGTTGCCAGAATGCATTTCCAGCTTGCCCTCAAAGCGTTCAAATAGAGTAAACGCATCGGCTGTCCCACCGGCAAAGCCAGCGATTACTTTGTCGTTGTACAGTCTCCTGACCTTACGAGCATTGCCTTTCATAACGGTGTTGCCCATTGAGACCTGGCCATCACCTCCCAAAACGACTTTGCCATTCTTGCGCACAGAAAGAATGGTCGTGCCTCGGAATTGTTCCACTAGATTACTCCTTTACGACAGCGAGTCGTGAATTGTACACCATCCACCGTAAGGGACAGAATCCCCTCCCGATTAAAGAATGGTAACACCCAACGGGTAATCTGGGGTCTTCTCAAGGTGTTTTAAAGGTTTTGACCCTGCTGCCAGGCTTTTTTTTAGCGCGTGGATGAGCCTGATCATACACTTTGGCAAGATGTTGGAAGTCCAGGTGAGTATAAATCTGTGTCGTGGCAATGTTCTCATGGCCTAGTAACTCCTGTACTGCCCTGAGATTGGTGCTGGATTCAAGCATGTGGCTGGCAAAACTGTGGCGCAGCAAATGGGGATACACCGTGGTAGATATGCCCTGTTTGCGGGCTCGTTCCCGGATGCGCAATTGAATGGTGCGAGGAGATATACGGCGGCCCAGGCGGCTCAAAAACAGCGCACTGTTACTATCGCGCAAGAACTTTTGACGTTGTTCAAACCATTCCATAAGTGCCGTGCAGGCATAGCGGCCAACAGGGAGTATGCGAGTTTTATTGCCCTTGCCTGTCACTTCCACGGTAGCATTGTTCAGATCAAGGTCATTGACGTTGAGGTTGACCAGTTCGCTCAGGCGTAGCCCGGACGAATAAAACAATTCCATTATGGCGCGGTCACGAATATTGAGAGGATCTTTATCGTTGAATGCCAGCAGCTGATTGGTTTGGTCAACATCCAGTACATCAGGTAGTTTGCGAGATGTTTTTGGTGTCCGGATGCCGATGGCGGGATTATTTGTCAGAATTTCTTCCCGGATCAGATACTCGCAAAAGGTGCGTACAGCTGACAGCAGGCGTTGGAGACTAGCGCCTCCCAAGCCAATACGGTGTTGTTCCGCGACAAATTTTCTGACGTAATGATGATCCAGTGCCTGCCATGACGTGATATTTTGCGCTTCGCAATAGTCAGCGAGTTTTCGCAGGTCACGTTGGTAAGCTTTTTGGGTATGGTTCGAGAGGCGTCGCTCTACATGTAAATAGGAAAGAAATTTATCTACAAGATTAGATTGTTGGAGCAACAGTTTCAGTTATCCCTGAGATGCGGGCCAAGCTTTCGCCCGATCAGTTCGCCCATATATTGCAGATAGACAGTGCCCATTTCGGCATTGAAACGATGTTCATCATGGCTCCCTATAGCGAGCATGCCCCTGGTTTTGTTATCCGGGTGGGATGTGCTTTTGAGTGTCAGGGGGATGAGCGCTGCCGTTGAAATATGGCTGCCTTCCTCCGGAAAGAGCCGCCCTAGAATTTTCGGGTTAAACTTTCCGCAGGTAGATTTCTTGCCATTAATAATCTTGGTAAGGTCTTTTGGTATATCGGAGTCGTGCTCATAAGTCAGTACGCTGATAAAATCAGAATTGCTGATTCCCGCGAGCTGATTTTCCTGCAAGTTTGTAAAGTGCAGCGCTGCCGCATCGGCATGGAAATCAGACTGCAGAGTTGAGCGGAGCAGGTTAATAATCTCAGGTAGCTGATCAGTATCCAGCAAGTTCAAGGTCAATTGCTGCAAGCGCTGAATGAGTTGCTCATTTTCTTTGGCAATTTGTATCAGTTCCTGTAATTGTTCTCTGTGCTGATGGTTATGATGGCGCAGTACAGCAACCTGCCGCTCGATCAGTGAGATTGCCTGACCTGTTTCGTGTGGCAGGGTTAGCTTGCTAAGCAGTTGTGTGTGAGATTCAAAAAAATCCGGGTGTGCGCTGAGATACTTGGCGACTGCTGCTTTATCAACGCTGTTTGTTGCTGGATCCTGGTCTTGCCGGGTATTCATATTTCTATTGTTCCCTTGAAAACAGTGGTGGCTGGTCCTGTCATCATAACGGAACTTCCTTCACCTGACCATTCTACCACCAGATCCCCTCCGGCTAATGAAATGGTGCAGCATTCATCAAGAAAACCTCTTCTGCGAGCTGCAATCATTGCGGCACAGGCACCACTACCACAGGCCAGGGTTTCACCCACGCCACGTTCATAAACCCGTAGGCGGGCATGATTGCGATCGATGACTTCAAGAAAACTGACATTGACCTGCTCAGGAAAGCGCACATGCTTTGCGATCAACGCCCCGGTATTACCAAGCGGTGCCTTATCGACATTATCGACAATGATGATTGCATGTGGATTGCCGATTGACAGGGCGCTGATGTCATAGCACTCATGGCCCACTTCCAGAGGATACGTTAGAGCACTTTCCGGCGCAATAAATGGAATTTCTTCCGGTTCGAACTGTGGTATCCCCATATTCACGGTGACCATACCGCTATCCAGGTAGTGTGTCTGGATGAGTCCATTCAGAGTTTCCAGAATCAGGTTACGCTTTTTCGTCAGGCCCTGCTCATAGACAATGCGGGCAAAGCAGCGTGCACCATTTCCACAGGCACCCACTTCATGACCATCGGCATTAAAGATGCGGTAGCGGAAATCCGCAGTGGGATTTTGTGCGGCCTCGATGAGCAGTAATTGGTCGCAACCAATACCCAGATGGCGGTCAGCCAAAAAACGAACTTGATTCGAGCTCAGCATCACGGGGTTTTGCGTGGCATTGATAACCACGAAATCGTTTCCCAAGCCCTGCATTTTAGTAAATTCAATTAACATATTAGGCTTATTCCATCCGCTTGCACTGATTATGGCTCATTTCATGCAACTGATAATCAAGGTTGAAAGATAGCATATTATTTCTGTTGCCACGTGGAAATTGAGATAAGGTATTGTAAATCCTCGCGGATAATACTTCTGCTTAGCCTTGATTGATGGCGGTATAGATAGGGATAGAAAGACCGGGGATAGGTGCTACACTCTTAATCCAGAGGTAGGTAGCAGGCACCATAGAAACCGCAAGCGGGAGTTATCCCATGACCATACTAGGGAACTACAATAAATACATTGCCCAAACGATAACGATTGGGATGGTACTGTCAGGTCTTGCATTACTGCTGATGATCATCATCGGATTTATCGCGGCGATATATACAACCGGCCATAGCACAGAATTCGCGATGAAGACGGTCTATATTTACACAGTACCCTATGTGTTCTACGCTGTGCTAGGCTATTATCTGTGTAGCGTAAAAAAATCTCGAGTCATCAATAGCACCTTCAACATCGGCGCCCTGGCGCTGGTCGTCATGTGGGCCGGAGTAATAGTGCGGGCTTCCTCGGCAACATTTTTATCACCGGATCTAAGTCTGATGGTTGTTGATAATTTTACTTCATCGGCAATGGTTGTTGGGCTAATGGGTGGCTTGTTGCTGTTAGAATCTTACATGATTCATTAGTTTATGCCCTGAAAGTAGCGAGTTCTATTAGTGTGCATGCTATAGATCTTTGAGGCCGCGGGTGAGCGTTCTCGTTGTAAACAGACTGTCTTTCAGGCCAGTGTTGAGCTTAACATCATCAATTGAAAAAAGTGTGGAGTGCTTGGTCTGGACATTATTAACTTTCATCTCGCGCCATATCCATGCACCCTCTATATTTTCCCATTTGATTGTCTGGGTTTTCAGCAGGACACCTTCTAGATCATAGTATTCAACGCGTGACCTGACACAGTCACTCCAGCCTTCTCCTTTGCTATACCAAACCCGCTTTTTACTATAGATCGAGTGTTCTTCTTTTGGCGCACTGTCGACAATATAGAAGTTACTATCCTGATCATGGATCGTATGCTGATCATCTTCCACGGAACGAGGGGCCATATCGCCATAGGTCAGATCAGAATTCAGAAAATTATTGTTGAGATCCTGTATGGGAATTTTGCGTAGATTCTTGGATTGCGGCAAATACAACCACTGGGCATCATATTTGCCCACTTCCGGATTGTAGGTCCAACGCAGGAAAGACATTCCCTTGTTATCAGGTGGGTAGGTCGTATAAAGAAGCGTTTTGCTCATGATGCCATCTTTACCGTCACTATCTTTCCATCTACGAATAAATTCCTG
>QIGV01000053.1 GCA_003230085.1 Gammaproteobacteria bacterium | reverse complement strand
TACTACAATGGTACCGGTCGGTTCAAGGGGCGCTGGGAGATAGTCAAGCCGGGGGATCTTGAACCAGAGTTTGAAGATCTGCTGACGGAAGCGAGTTTGCCGGTTGAAAGGCGCGGTCTACAGCGGCGCTATCTGTTGCTGAATCGCTTTGACGTGTTTTTGCAGCCGACGGGCAAGATGGTATTGCCTGGCCCGAATGTTGAACGGATTCCCACCCGTGTGGACGGGCCTTATAAAATTCTGCTGCGAGTGGAGGCCACTGCTGACAAGGAAGGCAATTCAAATACGGCGGCGGGTAATGTGTTCAGTGGCGGGGTAGCCGGTTTTCCGATGCCGGTGCTGCGCTACTACGTGGGCAGCAGTGAAGCACTGAGTTCACTCAAACAAGCGCAAGCGGAAGAGGAAGGACTGACATTGATGTTGCCGATGGATGAGGCCTATGTTTCCGCTGCCAAACCGATTAACTTGAGCTGGGTAGAGGCGGGAGCAGTAGATTTTTATAAACTGGAAGTGGAGCGGAAAGGGGATGCCGTATTCTCCGCGATTGTCAAACCTGGGGTCACCAGTTATACCTTGCCGCCTTTTGTCAAAACCGAACCCGGCACGACATTGCGCTGGCGTGTCAGCGCCATCAATGCACAGGGCGATGCCGTTGCCAGTAGCGATTGGCGACAGTTGCAAATCGAAGCGCAATAATTTATCAAATATTGCATAGAAGCGGGTCATGTTCGATATTTAAGTGAAGACTGCTAAATTGCAGGTTAGAAGGCATCTTCGTCTGCCACATAATCCCGCTAGTACTACCTCTTTGTTTTTTACAAACTTTCCCCATCATTTCGTGGTAGTCTTTATAGGCTAGGATACTCTGCAATATATACAAGTGACTCGACGTGATAGATGGGCAGTCAGAAAAATAGCAGGAAAACGGTTCTTCTGGTAGAAGACGATGAAAACACCCGCCTGCGTTTGACACAAATTATCAATTGCCATGCGCAACTTTTAGTCAGTAGCGCGTGCTCCACTCTGAAAGATGGATTGTTGGCGTTATCGGCACTGCGCCCTGACGTGCTGGTTACGGACCTGGGACTGCCTGACGGCACGGGTATCGGGCTCATTCGTGCGGCACGTCTGGCTGACGAGACCATCGAAATTATGGTGATTTCAGTATTTGGTGATGAGCGCAATGTGCTGATGGCGATTGAAGCGGGGGCTTCCGGCTATCTGTTAAAGGATGGCGATACCGATTATATTGGCGATGCCATTATGCGGTTATTGGCAGGGGAGTCACCGATCAGTGCAGCTATCGCCCGCCACTTGTTAAAACGCTTCCGTACCGATCATGCTAAGCGTGAGTCCATCAGCGCATCAGAAGACCAGGATAATCCCTCACCAAGATTGACTCACAGGGAAACGGATGTGCTGCGGTGTATGGCCAAGGGATATACCTATAATGAAGCCGCTGAGCTGCTTGGCATGTCAATTCATACAGTTACTTCTCACGTTAAAAAGATCTACCGAAAACTTGAAGTCAACTCACGTAGCGAAGCGGTTTACGAAGCAGTGCAGCAGGGCCTGGTAAACATCAGGCTCTGATTACATATCTAATATGGCATTACAAGCAAGCCAGCTGTGGCAAGCGTTTTATTCGTCAAGAATGGGATACCCGACAGTTTGGTTTGTCGCATATGCGCTGACCCTGGTGCTGGCCTCCACGATATTTTTGTATAAAACCCCGCTTCCCGAAGAAAAACTGACGCTCTCATCTGTTGAGTTCGCAGCTGTCGATGTAGAGCACCCGGATGATATTCCAGCAGATATCTGGTCAACAACCAGACTTCCCGATGATTGGCGAAAAAGAGAGACAAAGACAGTAAACATCTGGTATCAGGGAAAGATAGAATTGAATGTTCCACCCAATCGGCTTTGGGCCATTCTGATTCCTGCGCTAAAAATGAACGCCGCTGTATTCCTCAATGGCGAACTATTGGGAAGCGGTGGTCGTTTTTCAGATCCGGTAGCCCGCAACTGGATGACGCCACTGATGTTCTCAATTCCAAACGGTCTGTTGCGTCCAGGTGACAACACGATTCATGTGCGGGTAAAAAGTGACCCACCGGGTTCAGGGCAGCTTTCTGAGCTGACGTTCGGTCCTTATGAGGATCTTCTACAGGCATACGACACCCACTACCTGTTCCGCATCACCAGTATACAAATTATCACCACGATGCTATTGATTACGGGTGGATTGATTGCGCTACTTTGGCTTGTTCGTCGCGAAGAAACCTACTATGGATATTATGCTCTGGCTGTCATCATATGGGGCATTCATAACTTCAATATATTTGTTGTTGATATACCGATAAATACTCGCCTATGGGACTGGTTTACCTATATCACCATCGGTTATTACTCATTTATTTCTGTCATATTTATTCACCGTTTTCTGGGGGTATCTCATCCTCGAATAGAAATTTCAATTGTAACCTCAGGTCTTTTGGCGTCCTTTATCCTATTTTTTCTGAATGATGAGCTATTCTATTTTTTTATATTTAATGCATGGTATCCAGCGATTTTCGCGATTGGTTTTTACGTGCTTGCCTATGCTTGTATGGAGGCATGGAAGCGCCGCAGTACCGAACTTCAATTTCTGTCGGTAACGGGAGGCACAACGCTGTTGTATGCAGTGCATGATTTGATGGTTATGCATGGTCATGCCAGCTGGGAAGAGGGCTATTACATTCAGTACGCGGCTGCAGTTTTGTTGGCTGTGTTCAGTATTATTCTTCTACGTCGGTTTACTCATTCTCTTAATGAAGTGGAGATCCTGAACCGCAATCTTGAGCAGCGAGTGGAGCAGAAGCGGGAGTTACTTGAGGCAAACTACCATAAACTGCGTCAGTTAGAGAATGAGCGTGTACTCGCAGAGGAACGCGACCGCCTCACCCGGGATATACACGATGGCATGGGTGGTAATTTAGTCTCCACGCTGGCGATGATTGAAGCGGGTCAGGCCAGCATGCCGGATATATCAGCGGCGCTCAAAGGCTCACTGGATGATCTGAGGTTGATGATCGACTCTATGGACATGGCGGAGGATGACCTGGCCACCATGCTGGGCATGTTCAGGATGCGTATCGCTCCGCGGCTGAAAAACAGTCAAATGGCACTGGAATGGAATATCGAGGACACCCCCCCTATCCCTGGGTTTGGGCCACGCGAGGCGCTACAGATATTGCGCATCCTGCAGGAGGCGATTACCAATACGATTAAACATGCACAAGCGAGCAAGATACGCCTTTCGGCGTACCCATGCCAGCTTGAAAACGGTGCGTTTGTCGTTAAAGTTGAGGTTTGTGATAACGGTATAGGCATCAAAAAATCCTATCAGGAAGGACATGGCTTGAAAAATATGCAGTGTCGCGCACTAAATATCGGTGCGACATTACAGATCGACTCAGGTCCATCCGGCACCCGGGTTAAGCTTGAACTCCCTGTTGCGCCAACTAGGTCGGCATAACAGAGTCAATTATGATCCAAAGGCATCCGTTAATACGGTCTGCATAATGTTATCTTGCGTCTAATCGCTAATATGAATAAATATTCAAGGTATTGTGGCAGGCCGAATATCTGCACAGAAATCAGCATCCCGTCCCTTAACGCCCACAGTTGAACGACTAACTCGGATGCCGCTAGAACGACTTTGGTAGCAAACTGGTCGATAATTAGAAATAGAAGGCCTGGATCTGGGTGGAAAAGAGATAACCTTGCATTCATCTGTTCCGTTAGTAGTACGTTGATAACTGACATCAGGTTTATTTTGACCTTCAAAACCACATAGCAGGAATTGCCCGTTATCTTTGGCGCAATAAAAGTTTTTTTGAGTGCCTATGTTCCCTCCATTTGTCCTCAAAAATACCTTTTCTGTATGCCTGTATCCAGAAGGACACGCCATGCCAAAACTACCTATGCATTGGCCAGAAAGGGGATTAAAACTAGCTCTTTGAGGACAACTGGCTGCGCTGGCCCGGTTTGCCCGCAGACATCGGTACTTAAGTGGCGGCCTAGTGCTTCTAGATAAACGATATCCATTCGGGCAGGTGGCAGGTCTTTTGTACTGGCAATACCATTTCGTCGCATTCTTGTTCCAAACGCCTGTCCATCCAATGCTGGCGCATGGATCTTGATTAGCGGCTAAAACGGTTTGTGGCAGTAATATAGCTAATAGGAATACAATAGTAATTAATCCGAGTAGAGCGGTGTTAGTTTGTAACTGTATACGCATGAGATTCTCCTGATGATTTTCAATTACCCTTTTTTACCTGGTAAAGGGCGATAAATTAAGATAAGACATTATTCGTCAGTGATGTATTGTGCTGCTGTTTGAGATTTTTCACTGGTAGCGGTGGTTATGGTGTAAGGCATCCAATTCCGTCAGGTTTTTTGAGGAGTTCCACTTTGCCAGGTAACCCTCGATTGCCAGTACAGAGATCAATTAAAGTCTCCTTAGAGATATGGTGATTAGTTGGCAATTCTAGTGGATCAATTCGATGGTTAATATCCCGTATTTATGGGATGGATGGCGGGCATTGTTGGTACAGCCCTTCCCCGCCCTCTGGATTTTGGCCACGCGAGGCATTGCAGATACTATGTATCCTTCAGGAGACGATTACCAATACGATTAAACATGCTCAAGCGAGAAAATAGGCCTTTCGGTGCACCCATGTCAGCTTGAAAACGGCGCGTGCGTTGTTAAATTTGAGGTTTTCAATAATAGTAGAGGCATAAGAAAATCCTATCAGGAAGGACGTGGTCTGAAAAATATGCAGCGTCGCGCACTGAATATCGGTGCGACATTACATATTGAATCAGGTCCATCTGGCGCCAAGGCAATCCTGGTTCTTCCTGTCTCTTCCTGTCTCATAAAGCTAATGGTCTGTATCCCATAAATAGGGGATAGCTTATCTATTTTTTTCTGGCCAAAATATAGGATATGGAACCTTTCCCAGATTCTAATAACCATCGGCGATGGTTGGCGATCGGATATTGCCTGCTGCTGTTTGTCTCTTTTTACAAACCCGCTGTTGCCCAAAAAATAATAATTCTTGATCAGGCAAAGAGTGCTACCGACTATAAAGTCACTCTATCGGGCAGAGGATTTGGACAGCAGTGTCGTCATTGCCAGGTTATCATTGAATATAGTCCCACGCAGCGATTCACAGCGAATACCTCAGCCTGGAGTGACCGTCGCATCAGCGCAGTGGTACCTGATATTAACGGCAGCACTAATGTTAAACTTACCGTGCAACGCCCTGATGGTCAGAGTAATACGCTGCGCTATGTCATTCCACGTATTGTTGTTCCTGTGCAAGAACTTCGTCGTCCTGTCAGACCGGGAAGACATAAAGATCTTCGAATATATGAGTTCAATCACAATGTAACTATCGGTGGCAAGGGCGAAGATCGTATTGATGCCAGCAGTCCGCCACCAGCATGCGGGGCAACTTCAAGCGTGTTTGATCATGCCCGCGTTGTCTACGCTAAGCGCCGCTTTGGGGAGGCGCAGATCGCTTCTCTCCCAGAACCAGGATGCACCCGCTGCGCACCACTCAAAATCCGCTGGTACCATGAGCCCACCGGTCGTGTGAGGTATCAGGTGCATATATATCAGCGTGTTGTCAGCGGCGTTTGCGAGGCACTACGCCAAAGATAGGATGGGCTACTATTTACCAAAAATGCATAGCACCTTCGGTCAAGCTATCAGTGTCCATAAATATAGAGTAAGTCCCTGATCCCAGGAAACCAGGTCTCGGTAGAAATACCGCCATCTCATATTCATGGGATGTTTGATAACGTTTGAGTGCATTAGAATTATCCTGTGGCAATGCCTGTTGCTTTTCAGAGAGCAGGAACAACCTCGGCAACACTAAGTCGTTCGAGGGGCCTGACAGTTAAAAGTAGCGCGTAGAGATCATGCAATAATCTCTACGCCCCTTTTTTTATCGCAAGCGGGTAATCCGAGGGCAAATAGCGATCGTGTTACAGATGCGGGTACACAGTGTCCCGTCGGCAAATCAAGTGGCCAACATAGCGCCTTTGTTCAATATTTCAGCGTTACATATATTCTGCCATCCCATGAATATGGGATATTACCTATTGAGTTGATTCGCTAGTATGACCATGTGATCACTATATTTTATGAGGAGAACAATCATGTTTACCCTGCGTTTGTTTAGGAGAGTTTCATTTTGGATGGTTCTGGCAGTGTTGATGGTTGGCCAGAACTCGACATTTGCCGCATTGGGAATGCCTTGCAACGATGACAGGCAGTGTGCCACGCCCAAAAAAAATACTTTTTTAGAAATTTGCTTAAAAGGAAAATGTTCGCCAGGCCCCATTGTCCAATGTGTGCGGAACAGTGATTGCTCTTCAGGAGATATCTGTTCCAAAAGTCGTTCCAGTTACCAATGCGTTAAGGCGCCACCAACTTCAAGGTCAAGCTCAACGCCAAGCTGTCCTAACGGTAAGCGCTTGGTGAAAAGCAACACCATTCCTGTCTGTAGTGCCTGTATATCAATTAAGCAGCAACCAACAGTCAGGGGGCCTGCCAATTGCCCTCCAGGCAAAGTCTTTGCTGGCGGTTACTGCATCAAGAAATGTGGCAGGTAGCTGATGGCTGCCGAACAAAGCTGGGATGTTATGCCCACGCTACTAGTGCGGTGAAAAAAATGCAAAGACTACGTCATGCATTGCTTGTTAGTGTCTTTTTTCTTACTGTTTCTGTTGCTAATGCTGAAATTCCTCAGCCGGATGCACAATACGGTAGCGGAACTATGATTGAATATCCGCAAAGAGGGATTTCGTATGTCTTACCACCGAATGTTTACGGTATCACATCACCGAATAATCCGGAGTCTGAAATGATTGTCGGTGTTGCGCCTTATGTAAAAGATGGTGATAACACGCTCTATATTCAGGTTGGCGCTGCCAATTTTGATGCCGTTGCTGATGAGATGAGCCGCGTAGTCGTCTTTTATGGCACTCAATTACAGCCGGTCAGTCAACCGAGCGTTGTGGATGGCGCTGTATACAACGATTTTCAATATATGGAGAATGGTAAGCACTATAGTGCCTTCATGCTTATGGTAGTGGCGGAAAACGGGAGTGCCGTCATGTTTGTCGCTTCCAGTTCACCAGAGAAGATGCAGGCATATAAAAATGCGATCGTTGAATTGGCAAAAAGTATAAAAGTATCAGCCCCTGCGATCACGGAAAAGTCTAAACAGGCTGGTGCACAAGCCAGTCAACGTCCAACTATCAGCCAGTCGCAGAATGGCTCAGTGGTAATGGGAGCGGAGTGTTCTTATGTTTCAGCTGGCGGCATGACTATGAAAGTTTGCGACTAGATTGCAACTCTCTCACCGAAGGGAAAAGAGGGCGCTACCCTTTAATTCAAGAATCAACAGAATTCTTGTGGTCTGTGTAAAAGCTCACTACCCTTCCGTATAGCTATAGGCCCTCTCTTTAAAAGATTGTTTCGCCGCTGATGCTCAATGATTATGATAGCGATTGAGGTCATAAATGCCTGATAACAGGGGTTGTGCCCTGGTGGCGTAGTCCTGGAACCAGTCTGCAGTTTCCCAAAAACGGCTGCTGGTGCGCCGCACGCCATAACGATCAACAAATTTACGATAGTCAGACTGGCCGGTCAAAGATGTGAGGCGCTGTGTAAATTCATTGATATCGCTTAATTCAACAGCAAAGAAGAAATTGGGATAAGAACCTTCCAGCCCCTTAACAACAGTGAGTGTATCGCTGTCGTAATCACGCATCGCGTCATTGTCAAGCAGGGCAATGATGTTCTTGTATGCCTTGTTATGGATTAGGGTATAGGCCTGATCCAGGTTTGAGTTATCCGCAGTTTTCACTCTTACAAATGAAACATCAGGCAGCACATCAAGAACGGCGCCCTGCATGTGCGCGATACGTACCATGGCATTTTCCACAACCGATCCTGCATCACTGTTAGTCTCGTTCTTGCAATCCGGTCTGTGGCAGCGGTTAACCCTGTCGCGCTGCACTGCTACTGCTGCGAGACGTCGTTGAAGTTGCTGGTAGAGTTCCTGTTGTGGATCTTCAGTCTGATAACCTTTTACCGCATCGACTGTAAGCCAGTCTTTAGGGGGATCCAGTAGTTCAGCAATACCTGCGCGAATACCCTGGTACCAGCCTGCACGTATACGGACGCGTTGCGCGGCGGGCAGGAATGCCAGGAAGTAATCTTCGCCTTCCATGCGCAGAAAATCCATAAAAACACGGGTGTGGAGTTGGTGGCCGACACTACCAAATACATTATAACCAGCAACCAGCAGGTAGTGGATGCGTTCAAAGAGTGGGTAATCAATAATCCAGGCAGTTTCAGGGTATTCCCCAACGAGCCCGTAACGTACGGATGCGCTGTCCAGGTGGCGGAACACGGTCAGCGCAGCATTAGGGTTCTTGCCATCACCATCCCAGATATATTGCATGGCCTCATCAATGGATTGCGTGGGGATTTGTTTGAAGGCGGCCTGTTTGGCGAGCATATATTTTTTCTGTTCCTCCCAGCCCTCGGTCCACATGCTTGTCAGGTGCTGGTGCGAGTTACGCACTATTGGCAGACCTAGATGATCGCTGGCCCTGGCAAGAAATGCAGGATCGACACTGAAGATGTTGTGGTCAGGATTAAAAAACATCACCCAGAACTGATCTTCAATGGAATTAAGCGCTACTTGCCCGCGGCACACCGGGCCCTTGATAAAACTTTCGATAAAAAAACGTGCGTCGTCAAGAAGGAAACGGTAGCGCGATGAGGGTGGTATGGCCGCAAAGACTTTAAATGGATTGGTGGCGAGGGCCAGTTGATACGATGGTTGTTGAGTGACTTGATATTCAGGCTCGAAAAAAAGCGCTTTGATCCGTTTCATCTTGCGCTCGGAGAGCACATAAACAATATGACTCTTGGCAACGATGCTGGCGGGGAAACGGATCAGTCGGTAATAGAATGGGTTGTCACCTGGATTACCAAAGGGAAGCACGGTTGCGATTTCATTGGCGCTTTCTCCTGGCGGCGTGGATGAACGCACCAGCCGGTAAAATTCCCGCTTATCCGTATTGGCAAAGTGGATATGGGCCTGAAACAGGTGCTCATACAGATAACGGCTAACCAGTCTTTCCTTGTTGCTCGTGCCGTTCAACAAGCTTTCCCATTGCTGGATTTGTATGTCTGCCTGTTGGGAAGGTAGATATGAAGACTGCCCAGGTGCACCTTGAGCAATCCACTGGACCAGTGTCTGGTATTCATCATCGGCCAGGCCAGGCATGGCGTAGGGCATGCCCCATAAGGGATGTTCCCGGGCATGGGCGCTAAATTCCTTACGGGTAGGGCAGACCTGATCCCGGTTCAAGGCCAGATCAAAGTCGTCCGGAAGTCTGCCTGATGTTGGTTGGGGGTAGTCGCGTTTCAGGCGCAGCAGCTGGTAGAGCAGGGATTGCTGTAGATTTCCTTTGGGTGTTGTCTGCGCCTGTTTCAATTCGTTTAGGATGGGGTGAAAACCTCTGTCTCGCCACGCGGCTGTGTTTTTAGCATCAATAAAAAGACGCGTCGGTGCCATATCCTTAAAGCGCGTGCTGTCATAAATCCTCTGTTTGCTGATGCCCCGTTCCAGACCCTCTCTGGAAGAAAGTTTGAGCTGGCAGGGGGCATCGTAACAACCGTGGCAAACCACGCAGCGGCGTTCAAGAATCGGTGCGATGGTTTGGCTATAGGAGATTTTTTGTGGCGTGGCCAGAAATTGCTTATCTTCAGTAAAAAGAAACTCTTGTGATGATGCCGCTGGCCACATCACATACACAGCAGGGACCAGCAGGATGGCGGCAACAACCGCCATGTGGCTAATGTGGTGCAGTGTGATTTTATTGCAAGATTTTTTCATGATTAGCTATCATAACTGCTGGGAAGAAATAAGAAAATTGATATGAAATATAGAGCTACGAGCGTAAATTGGCAGGAAAGGAGTGTAACGCAGGAAATATCCAGACGAGGACGATGGAGTTCAACAGGATATTGCAGTGAATAGGACTAAAAACGAGTGGCATGGCTTTTCAGTAACCAAAGATGTCGTATCACTCGAATTGGGGATAGCCAGTGTAATTCCAGAAGCTTAGTATAAAAGGTACTTTCGTAGATGTTGGGTTGAGGCGGTGGCAGCGTATATATTCTGCCGGTACGCGCCACAGCAGTTACTGAAGAATTCGATGACGGGCAGGTAGACTAATTGTTCCTGAGAATCCATTCATTTAGAGGATATTGATCAATGAAAGCAAAATTTTACAGTTCCATTAGACCGCTAAAATTTTCAATTATACTGGCTACTTTAATCACGCCATTGGCAAGTCAGGCTGATCCGTCCATAGAGCATCTGCATGGCGGTGGCGTAAACGCCACAGCGATAACGTACCCAAATGGAACCAGATATTTTACTTTGACCTCGAGCGGCGATCCTGGCAGCTCTGTAGATACCCGCGGTAGAAAAAATGGAGGGAAATGGATCGACTGCGACAAAAATAAAAAAAGCGACGATGAGTGTAAAGAAGCGCTTGAAGAAGCGGTAGATGATGCGGAAGATAGTGGCGGGGGGAATACTTCAGGTGGGGGAGCGAATACAGGCGGTAACACATCAGGTGGCAACACATCAGGCGGCGGCAACACATCAGGCGGCAACACCAGCTCTGGAGGCGCCACAGCACAAAGCGGCTCTGCTCCATCATCTCCGATTAGAAATATGAGAACACTTAATGTAAATGCACTAAAAAGGCTCCCGGGTAGAAAAAAAATATCAACAATGAGCAAGGCAGATTTCATGAGAAAGTATGGAAAATAAATTATTTCCATAGGTAGAAAAGGGGCGGAAAAACTTTAAGTAAGCGCCATTCCTCTCCGTCCCTTTTCCTTGTGTATCACTAGTCTAAGGATTAGGTTTTAAAATTTACATATATGTCAGGAGAAGCATCGTTATGAAAAATATACAGTTTGTCTTTATCGCTATCTTCGTAGTCGCACTGATGAGCGCTAGCACGTGTTTTGCAGGAGGTAATGAGGGGATGTCAATTACTTCTGAAGCATCCGGCGGAAAATCTTCAATATTGTTGGTTGTAGCGCTTAATCAACAGCGGAGCCCACTCCTGAAGAAAAAACTTAAAAGTAATGATTCCATCGTACGGCAATATTTTGGCTCCCCTGGCTCTGCACAAACGATGGATGGCAAGGACGACGGTAAGGTTTGTTCCAGCCCTGCGAGTGTCAGGAAAACAGAAACTCAGTGCCAAGATATTGTAGTAAATGGTGTTGACTATACGATGTGTTGTCCTTTCTCGTGTAGCTATAGTTGCGCTGCACAGAGATCTGGTACTGGTAGGCCGATTGGACCGCTGAACCCTGGCAAATTATCAGGTCAGTGTCGACAAACTGCCGGGGACTGTACTACAACGCGAAAACCTGCCGCCGGCAGTCTTACTCCATCACAGACCCAGTAAAGCGAAGAGAAAAGGGACGGAGGCATAAAAAGGGGCTATTCCGTAGAAAAGTTGCATTAGTCGTCTCCTTTGTTGGGTGTAAGCCCATTCGAGTGTAACCACTCTGGATGCTGCCGCTAGGGAGGCGACGACTTATGATTTTCGGGGAGATTAAAAAATAATTCCTCCGTCCCCTTTTCTCCTATAATCATGACCATAAGCAATTTCACTATTCAACAATCCTCGGTAAATACTCACCATGAAACCAGCTCATCAAATATTGGCATTTCTTCTCTGCTTTGGTCTGATGACCGGCGTTCTTGCAGCGGACCCTGCAGATAACATTATCAAAAATGCACAGATTGATATTGCCCGTTTTGAACAACAGGCCAATGGATTGACCCCGGCTCGCAGCTCCAATGCTCGCCGTGTCCTGAAGCTGCTGAATCTTTCGCATCAGCGCCTGCAAGGCTCTACGAACCAGAGCGATCCTTCCTGGCAGGAGGCCAATCAACGCTTTGTATCTCTGAAAACCCAACTGGAGGGGCTGCTCAACCCGGGCACCGCCAGCGTTGCAACCGCGGCGCCTGCAAGCAGTTCCCCGGCCACCATGACGACGGCGCCGGCCTCGGTGCCTGGCAGCAATATCCCTGAGCTGGTCTCGGGACAGCGTGTTCGTGTGAAGAAACTGACTCGTGATATGGACGGCATTCGACAGGGGCTGATCACTACAGGCCCATCGCCACTACAAAATTCTGCTGAGGTCGCGGTTTACAAGAAACGTATCGACCAGTTTGTAACGGCCCTTTCACGTTACCCGCAGCTGAGCGATCCTGATGTGCAGGCCGCCCGGGCATCCTATAAAGCGCTTACGCAACAACTCGATGCCGAGTTCAAACGCTCCAGACAACAACTCAAGGAGCTCGGTGATGTTCAGCAGCGGCTCGCTACCATAGAAAAAAACAGCCGCACGTATGCACCGCCCAAGCCTTTGGCTATTCCTTTCAGCAAGACGGATGCCCAGACCTGGGTCGATTCAGCCGGCAAGGCACGGACCGTGGCAGAGCACAATCTAAAAGAATTGCCGGCCATTGCGGCCATTGCCTACTTACCCCAGAACGTGGGCACTCCCCAGACTGGAGCTCCATACGATAGCGGCGATGTCAAACGCCTGCATGACAATGCTGTCGGCATGCTGAATAACGTTGAGCAGGGTTACCAAAACATGTCAAAAATGCTGAAAGATAACCTGATCGGTGTTGAACGGGATACCTTCGCATACTGGGAGGAAGATCCGCTCGGTGAGAAAAGCGGTGTCTTCCTAGGCACAATCAATGAGAAAAATGCACTGGACTCCTTTGCCAAGGGCCTGGCCATCGCCCAGTCATCAATCTACCTCGAGCAGGCGTTGGGACGGGATGCGCCTGATGCACAAAAAATAGTCGGGAAAATCGAACAGGCCAAAAAGGACTTTATCCGTAACCGGGATATTGCTCTGAATGCATCCCGTCTGCCTGAGCCCAAGTCCAAAGACAGCAAGATGTTGGCCATCGCCAGAGAGATTCTGGAAAATCCCAAGTATAAATTTGGAGAGTTTGACCGAATTGTTTTGACCACTGACGGAATCGTGGAACGCGAGCGGAAAGACAGTAAAGTGGATATCGATGATGTTAAACTAACTCTCAGTGGCGATTTGAAAATGTCTGGTACGGAAACTACCTGGACGTACAAATGGCAGGAATTTAAATTTGCCGTACCACTCAAAGAAAACGATAGCGACAAATGGTACATCTGGTGGATCACCGCCAAGAATTTTTCCTCAGGAGGTTCGAAAACCCCGCTCAATAAATGGATCTCTGGAAAAGCAAGTATGGGCAATCCCATACTGAGGAAGAATATGTAGGCGCCAGCGCCGCCTGTCCTAGGAGAGGCATTACATGGCTTGACCAAAGGCGTATCCTGAACGCAGCAGAATCTTCTGGGTTTGGGTATTGCTGTATATGAGCCGACCATGTGCCTATGTTAAGCATAACCCATTATCCCATATTGCCTCACGAAATCACCTTTCCTGATATTGGTTGTTAGTAAGAGTTGATTAAAGGCTTTTGTCATGGTTTGCTATCATAACTTCTAGACAGATTTGACTGGAAACAATAATGACCAAACATAAATCATTTACCTTGATCCTCTCTGGTGGTGGCGGGCGCGGGTTGGCCCATGTCGGGGTGCTGCAAGCGCTAGTCCACTATGGCTACCGGCCGAGCGCCATTGTGGGTATTTCGATGGGCGCCATTGCGGGTGTGACTTATGCGTTGAACCCGGAGTGGTATTCTGCGTTG